>VHCZ01000027.1 GCA_016871535.1 Verrucomicrobiota bacterium | reverse complement strand
GTCTTTTGTCCGTGGCCTGCGTTGGCTCGGTCCTTACAGCCCGCGTTGGGGATGCTCAGACCTCGCCGCCTTGGCCACAGCCAAAATCCCTCGCCGCAGGACCCCGCGCAATTTTCGGACACGCTCTCAGTCGCAGAGCCCTGGCTATGCTCCTTCGTCGTGCCTCGCCAGAAAGCGAAATCGCCTCCAGCAAAACCGGAAGTTATTTTTGCACAGACCCTTAGACCGAGCGATTCAAATCGGATGGGGAGCGCACGCGCCCCGCGTGCTGTAGTCGGCGCCCTCGCCGACTACTTCTTCAGTCGGAAAAAAAGATCACCAGAGGGCTTCATCGACGCTTCCGACCGGCGGGGCGCCGGCCGGAACACGCGAGGGCGCGTGTGCTCCCCATCAAAGACTCAGAGGTTCGACGGGCGTCGTGTCGATCCATTTCACTTCAGGCAGACCGGAATAAACCCGCCATTGCGGACTGAGATACTGCTTGGTCCGCGGGATGGACGACAAAGCTCGTAGCGCAGAGTTGCACTCTGCCGTATCGCAGAATTGTATTCTGCGGGGCGTCTCCCAGTCCGAGCACGCTGGGACTTGCCAGCGCCCTGCCGATTGGAAATCGGCGATACAGCAGATTGAAAATCTGCCCTACGCTTCACCGCCAACTTGTGGATGCACCCTGCATTGGGCGTGGCCAAGATGCGCGCTTGAAAACTTCCCGCGCCAGACGCAGAGTCTCCGCCCATGCAATCAGTGTTTACAGGACCTGTTTATGTCGTCGGGGATAATATCGACACGGATCAGATTATCCCGGCGCAGTATTTGACGCTCGTGCCCACCATTTCGGACGAATACGAGAAGCTGGGCAGCTATGCGATGTGCGGGCTGCCGGATGCGCTTTATCCGATTCGCTTCGTTGACGAAGGCCAGGTGGACAGCCGTTATCCCATTGTCGTGGGCGGGCGGAATTTTGGCTGCGGCAGTTCGCGAGAACACGCCCCGATCGCGCTCGGCTCGGCGAATGCCAAAGTCGTGCTGGCGGAGAGTTTTGCCCGGATTTTCTTCCGCAACTGCGTCGCCACCGGCGAACTGTATCCCTGCGAATGCCTGGATCGCCTGTGCGAAATCCTCAAGACCGGAGATGTGGTGAAAGTCGATCTGGATGCCGCTACCGTGACGGTGGAGAAGACAGGCATGGCGTATCGATTCAAGCCGTTAGGCGATGTCCGGCCTGTGGTGGACGCTGGAGGCCTCTTCAACTACGCGCGCCAGAGCGGGATGATTCAGGCACAGAAAGCCTGAGCCGCCCCATCGGTCGGGCAGACCGGCCGGTCTGTACGTGTTTAGCGTTGGTAGGGACGGATTCCACTCCGTCCCCAATCAAGCCTTGAGGCAGACCGCCGCCCAGAAAGAGACGATGTGCCAACGGAGGTTTCCTGGTTTTTCCTTTGTCCGTCTCTCCCTTCAACAGACGCCTCAAGGATTAGTCAGGGACGGAGTGGAATCCGTCCCTACCACGCTAAACACCTACGCCGATCTGCCGATCTCGCCTTCTGCTGGCCCGGCGCACGCAGAGTCTTCGCTGGAACTGATCTCACGAAAGCTGTGGCGGAGCGGCAGCTCCGCCCTGCCGGCGACGGTCTCAAGGCGCCCCTAACAGGATTTCGCCCATTTCGCGATTGAAAATCGAAAGGTCTCGCGACAGCCTGACGCCTGTGAACGCCCCCCGGAGATTCTTGCTGCGGCCATGGATTGTCTTTCACTGCGTGTTCTTTGCCTGTTCCTGTTGCCTCGTTCACGCCCAGGAAGGACTGGTGATTTCCGAATTCCTGGCCGCAAACTCCAGCGCCATCCGCGATGACTTTGGCGAGTCGTCCGATTACGTGGAGATCTACAACGGCACTTCCCAAGCGATCAACCTGGAGGGCTACGCTTTGACGGATTCGCTGGAGAACAAATCCCGCTGGGTGTTTCCCGCCACCAACCTCCTCGCGGGCCAGCACCTGTTGGTTTGGGCATCAGCACAAGACCGGCGGATTCCCGGCCGACCGCTCCACACGAACTTCAAGCTCAGCAGCGATGGCGAATCGCTGGCCTTGATCAAACCGGATCACATCACGGTCGTACACCAATATGATTTCGGGCCGCAGCTCGTGGATCAATCGCAGGGCGTGGAAGCTGAAGTGGAAACTTCCAGCGCGGTTCTTTCGCGGGGTGCGTCCGCGCGCTATTTCGTCCCGACGAACAATTCCTTGTCCAATCTCTGGACCCTGCCGGCTTTCGATGACAGCGCGTGGAGTTCGGGCAAGACCGGTCTTGGTTTTGACACCAATTCGCCTTCAGCGCTTTCATCTTTGATCGCGACCGATGTCAAGGACCTGCTGCACCGGGCGTCGCCGCAACGCGCCGGGTTGTTCATTCGCGTTGCGTTCGCGGTCGCAAATCCTCAAGCCTTGCCCAACCTCGCCCTGACGCTGCGCTACGACGACGGGTTCGTGGCTTATTTGAACGGGACGGAAGTGGCGCGCCGCGGCCTCGCTCAAAATGCATCACCTTCCTTCAGCACGATTTCCTCGCTCAACCGCACCAACGACGCGGTCCTGACGCCGGAGGATTTTCCTTCGCTGGCGTTGAATCAGAGCCTTCGCGCCGGAACGAATGTGCTCGCGATCCATGCCTTCAACCGCGATCCGGCGGACGGCGACCTCCTGATCGCGCCGGAGATTCATTCGCGCCGCTTGCGCTATGCGACGAATGCGGTGCGTTCGTTCGCGGCGCCGACGCCCGGTGTGGCCAATGTCTCCGGCGCGAAGGGGACTTCGGGCGGCCTGAATTTTTCGGTCGCGAGCCGCATCTTCATCGACAGCTTCGAACTCAAGATCACGCCGGCGGAACCTTCGCCATCGGGCGAAGTGCGCTACACACTGGATGGCACGATTCCCGGACCCACTGCATTGCTCTACCAGGGGCCGCTTCAAATCACGAACAGCACGCAAATCCGCGCCCGGCTGTTCCAACCTGGCTTCCTGCCGGGCCGCGTGCGCACCGAGGCTTACGCGCGGCTGGCGCCGGAGATGCGGAACGTTTCGTCAGACCTGCCGCTGATTCTGGTGCACAGTTATGGCGCCGGACGCTTCAATGAGAATTTCAAGAAAGGTTGCATCCTTTTCGTCCACGAGCCCAGGCGCGGCCGGGCTTCTTTCACGAACAAGCCGGATCTGATCTTCCGCGCCGGCCTGAAAATCCGCGGCTCCAGCAGCGCGGGGAATCCCAAATACAATTGGGCGCTCGATTGCTGGGACGAGGATGATCGAGAGCGCGAGATTCCGCTCCTGGGAATGCCGGCGGGCGCAGAGTGGACTTTTCATGCGCCTTATTTCACCGACACCACGCTGATTGCCGATCCGCTGGCGAGTTCCATGAGCCAGGCCGCGGGGCGTTACGCCGCGCGCTTCCGCTTTGCCGAGTTATATCTGAACGAACGACCCAGCGGCACTCCGCAGGCAACCATCGCGCCCACGAATTATTTCGGCGTTTACAATATTCTCGAGCGAATCAGCATCCACCCTAATCGCGTCGCGATCGACAAGCTGACGGACCAGGACGTCGCGCCTCCCGCCATCACGGGCGGTTACTTGCTGAGCATCGACCGCAACATCGACGGTCCGCAGGGCTTCACCGCCGGGGGCCAAAGCTTTGTCTATACCGAACCCACTCACGAAGTCATGACCTCGCCGCCACGCGAAGCCCAGCGCAGGTATTTGGCGAATTACTTGAACGAGTTCACCGCCGTCCTCGATTCCGCGCACTGGACGAATCCAGTCACGGGTTACGCCCCCTATATCGACGCCGGATCCTGGATTGATTTCCATCTGATGCAGGTGATCTCGGTCAACGGGGACGGCCTGGGGCTGAGCACGTATTTTTACAAACCGCGCAACGGCCCGATCACCTTCGGCCCCATCTGGGACTTCGATAAGGCGTTCGGTTGGGCGGAGGTCCGTCACGAAGCGCCGTTGCAGTGGGAAGGCGGCAAAGGCTTTTTCTATTATCCGTGGTGGGGACGCCTGTTTCTGGACCCGAACTTCTGGCAAGCGTACATCGATCGCTTCCAGGAATTGAATGCCGGCCCCTACAGCATTCCCGGTTTGATGGCGCTCATCGACCGCCTCAACGACCAGGTCAAGGAATCTGCCGTGCGCGATCAGGTCCGGTGGAAGCAACCCAAGCGCGGCGGCACTCAGGAAGGCGACATCGCCTACTTCAAAGACTGGCTCGCGCGGCGCATCCGATTTATGGAAACGAATTTCGTGGCGCGGCCAGACATTCTGCAACGCAGCGGACAAGTGGTTTCGGGATCTCAAGTGGAAATTACTGCTCCCGCAGGGGCGACGATTCTTTATACGCTGGATGGCAGCGACCCCAGAGCGTTGCACGGCAGCGTCGCTCCGAACGCCTGGGTTTACACCGGCCCCATTACGATCACCGGCGAGACACGGCTCCTGGCGCGGGCTCGCGATGCCAATCGCCCCTTTCTCACGGGCGCCGCAGGCGGTCATCCGCCGCTGGGCAGACCTTGGTCCGGACCTGTCACCGCGCGGTATTTCCTGGAGGCGCCGGCGACGAAAGGCGATCTGGTCGTCAGCGAACTGAATTATCTGCCGACGGCTCCCACCACGACGGAACTCAAAGCGAGGCCCGGAGTGACCGCGCAGGATTTTGAATTTGTCGAAATTCAGAATGTCAACTCCCGAACCGTTGATCTGTTCGGCAGCCGTTTCACTCGGGGAATCACTTTCACCTTTACCAACTCCGCGATCCACAAACTCGCGCCGGGCGCGCAACTCCTGCTCGTGAAGAATTCGGACGCTTTTGCCTTGCGCTACGGAGTTCTCTCCAACATCGCCGGGACTTACCGCGGCAGCCTCGCGGATCGTGGTCAAACGCTCCGGCTCGAAGACGCGGCCGGGAATCCGCTCCTGGAATTCGCCTACGACTCCGCCTGGCACCCTGCGACCGCGGGCCTGGGGTTCACGCTGGTTCGGCTTGCGCCCGGCGCAAGCGCGGACACTCGGGATGCCTGGGGTCCGAGCAGCATTGCGCTGGGCTCTCCCGGTCGAGAGAACTCGCCCGCGGCTGATTGGCCTCGCGTCGTCGTCAACGAGATTCTGGCGAACCCCGCATCGAATCAGCAAGACGCTGTCGAATTGCTCAACCCGAGCGCCACGTCGGTCGATATCGCCGGCTGGTTCCTCACTGATGATCCGCGGCAACCGAGGAAATATCGGATCCCGAACAAAACCGTCCTCGCTCCGGGCGCGTGGTGGGTAGTGAGCGGGTCCGCGTTTGGCGCGGCTTCTCAGGGAACGAATGCCTTCCAACTGAGCAGCCGCGGCGACGCGATCTGGCTGTTCGCTGCGGACGTCTCGGGCGCGTTGCTCGGCTACGCGCATGGGTTTGAGTTCGGCGCTTCCGAAACCGGCGTGAGTTGGGGACGCCATGTGGCCGGCGACGGATCGGAACACTTCGTCGCGCAGGCTGCTCCCACGCTTGGCGCTCCGAATAGCGGGCCGCGAATTGGCCCGGCGGTCCTGCGCGAGATCCTGTATCATCCGCCCGACCTGTTCGAGAACGGCGCCTTTTGGGACAACGACGAAGATGAGTTCATCGAAATCGCGAACATCCGCAACGCCCCTGTCTCTTTTGCCGCCTCTGTGCCCGGACGTGCCTGGCGTTTGCGCGGCACGGTGGATTATGATTTTCCGAACGACTTTGTCCTGGAAGCCAACCACACCGCGATCCTCGTCAGCTTTGACCCACTTCAGGAAACGAATCGATTGGCGGGCTGGCGGAAGAAGTGGGGATTGAGCGCCTCGATCCCGGTCCTCGGACCCTTTCGTGGCAAGATGGACAATTCGGCGGGGGAAATCACTTTGTTGAAGCCGGCCGACGAGGATCGGGACAGCAGCGAGGTTTCATTCGTCGTCGTAGATCGTGTGCATTATCGCGATACTGCGCCGTGGCCCGCGGCAGCCGACGGCGGCGGAGCTTCGCTCGAACACAAGGGAGATTTGCTATTTGGAAAGGATGGAGCCAACTGGCTTGCCGCCCTGCCCTCACCCGGACGAAGCCCTGAACCCGGCGGCATTCCGTCAATTGCCGCTCAACCCGAAAACCAAACCGTCGTTGGAGGCGCGCGAGTCAATCTGAATGTGAAGGTGAACGCCGGATCAAGTTCCGCGTTGAAGTTCCAATGGCGTCGAGACGGCGCGAACATTTCGGGAGCCACGAATGCGCTGCTGGTTTTGAACCCCGCCAACGTCAGCGACGCCGGCCAGTACTCGGTCGTGGTCGTGAACAGTCATGGCTCCGTCGAGAGCGCTGCGGCCACCTTGAAGGTGCTGCCGCCGCCCACGATTGTGCGCCATCCGGAGGGGCAGAATGTCAGGCCTGGATCAGCCGTCACGTTCGCGGTTGCGGCCGAGGGTTCGGGGAAGTTGTCCTATCAGTGGCTCTTCAACGGCGCGCCCATCGCGGGAGCCACTTCCTCGTCATTGACTTTGCAGAATGTCCAGGGAACCGAATCCGGACCTTACGCCGTGCGCGTGACCGATGCGATTGGATCCGCGACCAGCCTGCCGGCGCCATTGAATGTTCTGGTGCGACCCACGTTCACAACACAGCCGCAATCCCGCATCGCGCTCGTCGGCGACACGGTCGAACTCCGCGTCGAAGTCAACGGGCTGGCGCCGTTCACCTATCGCTGGCGGAAAGCCGCGGCCACGATCCCCGGGGCAACAAATTCAGTCCTTGCTCTGAAAAATGTCCAGCTTACCGATTCCGGCATTTACGGAGTGACCGTCACCAACCTGGCTTCGGGCCCCCTCGGCGTCGCCAGCCAGACTGCGACTCTGCAAGTGATGGCCGATTCGGATCACGACCGCGTCGGCGATGAATGGGAGGTGCAATTCGGCTATTCCGCCAACAATCCGGGCGACGGCAGCTTCGATGACGATGGGGACGGCCTGACCACCCAGGAAGAATTCCTTGCCGGAACGAATCCCCGCGACCGTCAAAGCGCCTTGCGGTTGGACGCCGGCCGCCTCTCGGCCGAGGGCGTTGAACTCTCCTTCATGGCGCAGGCGAACCGCGGCTATTCGATTCAATATCGAGAAGCTCTGGATTCCGGCGCCTGGCAAACCTTGAAACAAATCAACGGAAGTGACAGTGCGCAGCGGGCGACTGTGATTGACGCGCCTTCCCCAGGCAAAGCGCGGTTCTACCGCGTGGTGACTCCGCCTCAGTTCTAATTTTCTCCGAGCTAAATCGCCGGCCAGGCGTTCAACCCTATGAACGCATGAATCGCTCGATCCTCTCCCCGCTCACCGCGCTGTTCTCCCTGACGGACGAGCAGGCGATGTGGCGCGTGCAGATGCACGACGACTCGGAGGCGTTCGCCCGGCTGGTTCGGCGCTGGGAAGGCCCCATTCAACGGCTTTGCACGCGGATGACCGGCGATTCGCACCGGGGCGAGGATCTGGCGCAGGAAGCCTTCACCCGCGTCTTCACGCACCGCAAGGCTTATCAAACCCGGGGGAAATTCTCGACCTTCCTCTGGCGCGTCGCCATGAACCTTTGCTACGACGAACTGCGGAAGACCAATCGGCGGAGCGAAATCTCGCTGCACCGAGACGATGAAGATCCGCCGGACGATCTCGACACGCTGGCCGTGGACGACGCTGCGCCCGACGCGTGATTGGTCGAAGGCGAGCGCGCGGAGCTGGTCCGCCGGGCGCTGCTTCGGCTTCCGGAACCCTACCGGGTGGTCGTCATCCTCCGCCACTATGAGAATTTGAAATTCCCCGAAATCGCGGACGTGCTGGAAATCCCCGAAGGCACCGTCAAGTCGCGCATGGCTGAAGCGCTGACGCAGCTTCATCGGCTGTTGACGCCCGCCCTCGCGGAGATGGAACCGCCTTCCGCCAGAAAGCACCCGAAACGCATCGAAGAAAGCTTGGTCCTATGAATCATCCTGCCCGAGAAGAATGGATGTCGTATCTTTACGACGATTTGCCCGGCGCCACCAAAGCCGAGTTGGTGCGGCACCTCGACTCCTGCCCCGCCTGCCGCAAGAACGTCAACGAGTGGCAAAGCGCTATGCGGAGCCTGGACCAATGGCAACTCCCCCCGCGGTCGCTCCCGCTCTTTTTTCTTCGGCCGGCTTTGAAATGGCCTGTGGCCGCGGCTTTTGCGGTTGGTCTGGGTTATGGGTTCGGGCGGTTCTCGGCTCCGGCGGCGAACTTGGAAACACTGCGCGCCGGAATCGAGAACTCGCTCCGAGCTTCACTCGCAAGCGAAATCGAGACGCGGCTTCAAGACCATTACGCGCGGCAATTCAACGCCCTGCTCGCGAACGCGGAAGCGCGTCTCATCGACCGCATGGACACGCTGGCCGCCCGAACCGTCAGCGCCTCCGACGAGCAGATGCAGGGAATGCTCACGACGTATAACGACGCCTTGAAGAACCTGGACGCCCGCCTGGTGCAGCAAAGAACGGAGATCAGCGCGTTGCGCCGGGACACCGAGACCATGGCCTTGCTCACCGAAGTCGGTTTTCGGCGCAACGAGCAACAACTGGGGCGGCTCGCCAACTTCACTACTTTGCAGGAATAACACGATCATTTGCCAAATTCACTGAATCACTGAACCGAAAGGACACCTCTGATGAAAACATTCCATCCAACCATCACTCTCCTCACGTGCTTCGGCGCCTGCTTGAGCACGGCCACGTTCGCCCAAGTCGCCCCCGCCCCTGCCCCGCCGCAGGTTTCGGTTCAATTGGTTGGGCCGGGCGAATTGCCACCCCCACCGCAGGCCGCCCTTGAACCTCTCCAACTGGCGCAAGCGGCGACGGGCGGCACGGAGGCATCCCTGTTTCTCCAGGACGCCAACCAACCCGCCAGCGCGTGGGTCGCGGGCGACGGGCGCTTCTCGGTAGATTATCTCACGGGCGGCGAATCGCGCCCCCGCACGCTCGTGATCCGCACGACAGAAACGGATCAAAAGACCCTGACGGCGCTGGAGGAGGATCTCAACGTGATGTCACGAATCCTCGCCAAGTCGATGAAAGAGAAGGCGGGCGGAGATGGTGCGCTCACCGCGATGGGCATGAAAATCCGCACGTTGGCGGTCGGCGGTTCCTCGGCGGCACAGAATCTATATCTGGAGGGCTATGGCGCGTTGTTTTTCCTGCACACCCGTTTTCCGTTGTTGCCCCCTCCCGAACCTCCGAAGGAAGAGACCCGCAAGGAAACCGCCAGTTCAACCTGGGAAGAAGCACGGCGCGAACTCTACGGACCGAAAGATCCCGCCCCAGGACAGAGGTGGTTTTTCTCAAAGGATAGCACCCGTGAATCCTACGACGCCGACAAAGTCGCCCGACTGAAGGAATCTCTGCTGGAGGCGCTCAAAAACGCGGCCAACATCCGTCACCTGAAATCTCAGGAGTTCGTGACCCTCGTCGTGGTCGGAACGGAGACTACGACCACGCCACGTGTGCGCGCACTCAGAATGAGCCCGGCAGGCGCCGAACCGAAGGAGTTGGACGTTCTTCTGCAAGAAAACGCAAAGGCAGCCGGCGGCGGCTACGGCGGTGGTAGCTTCGGCTTTGCGGCGGGTGGAGCACGTCCAGGAGCCGCGACCATCGTTCGCCCCTTGACGGGAAGCGCCGGCGAAACCGTGATGACGATCCGCGCGAAGAAAGCCGACGCGGATGCCTTCGCCAAAGGCGACCTCAAACTCGATGACTTCCAAAAGAAGGTTTCGATCACGACCTACTAGGCGAATCGAAATGCGAGCAAACGCAGGGCAGGCTTCCAGCCTGCCCGACTTCAATTTCGATGAAAGCTCGCGGAAGAACTCGATTCGGAGTTGGACACGAATTGCGAGAATTCTCACGAATTAGAAAAGCCAGAAACGGAGTTGGGCCCACGAAACACACCGAAAAATCTCAGTTCCGGCCACGGAGAAGTGCGGCGAGAGAGCCAGATCAACGGGATGCAATCCTGCGGCGCGCAACGCCGACAAGATCACCTCAGCCTCGATGGCCGTTCGTGCCGTCCGTATTGTAGTGAAGGTTGGATTCTTCATACTGCTTGGTCCGCGGGATGGACGACAAAGCTCGTAGCGCAGAGTTGCACTCTGCCGTATCGCAGAATTGTATTCTGCGGGGCGTCTCCCCAGTCCGAGCACGCTGGGACTTGCCGGCGCCCTGCCGATTGGAAATCGGCGATACAGCAGATTGAAAATCTGCGCTACGGTTCTCCGGTCGATCTGTCGTCAATCCCACGGTCTGGACAGTAGCTCGGCTTAAAGCGCTCGCCAAGCACGTCCGCTGGTTCGCATCCTATTTCAAATCGGCCTTCTTCACATGCACAAGGCGGTGTCCCAACATATCGACCGCCGCTTGGCACTGCTCTAAGGGTCTGTGCAAAAATAAATTCCGGTTTTGCTGGAGGCGATTTCGCTTTCTGGCGAGGCACGACGAAGGAGCATAGCCAGGACTCTGCGACTGAGGAGAAACGAAGCCAGAAAGCGAAATCGCCCCAGCCCTCCGGGGCGGGGCGGCGCCTGGCCGGCTGCGGCGTTGCTCGTCGGTCACAGCCCCTAAAACTATGTAGCCGACCAGCGGCTCATACTGGCCATCGCGCGGATGCATCTCCAGGAATAAGACCTCCCTTACTCTGACATGTGTAACGATTCCGCCCACCGGCATGATTCTGCTGGTTCTTCCATGATTCCTGCAATCGCCAATGTCAGCCTGTCAGCCTTTCTCACGAATTCCTTGTCAAACGGCGGCGCAGCTTGTTCTTCTGAAGCCTATGAAGAGCCTGCTTTGCCTCACCCTCTCTTTGGCTGGCGTGATATTCGGAACCGCGCAGCCCGCGACGAAACCGGCCGGCGCGAACCGTCCGCCCAATGTCGTGCTGATCCTCACGGACGACCAGGGCTACGGCGACGTCGGCTGCTTTGGCGCGCGCGACGTGGCGACGCCGAACATCGACCGGCTGGCGCGCGAAGGGATGCGGTTCACGAGCTTCTATGTCGCCCAGGCGGTGTGCACGGCCTCGCGGGCCGCGTTGCTGACGGGATGCTACGCGAACCGCGTCGGCTTGTTCGGCGCGCTGAACCACACCAGCGTCACGGGCATTCATGAGGACGAAACGCTTCTCTCGGAACTCTGCAAACAGCAAGGCTACGCCACCGCAGTGTTTGGCAAATGGCACCTCGGCACGTTGCCGAAGTTCAACCCCACCCGCCACGGCTTCGACGAGTATCTCGGCATCCCCTACTCGAATGACAACAGCAAGTTTCACCCGAGCGTGCGCAACATGCCGCCCTTGCCGCTTTACGAGGGCGAGCGCGTGGTCGAAACGGATTTCGATCAGGCGCAATTCACGCGGCGGTTCACGGAACGGGCGGTCGCGTTCATCCGGAAGAACAGGGAACGTCCCTTCTTTCTTTACGTGCCGCACGTCATGCCCCACGTGCCGATCTTCGCTTCGCCGCAGTTTCGCAGGCAGTCCCAACGCGGACTTTACGGCGACGTGATCGAGGAGCTGGATTGGTCGGTTGGCGAAATCGTCCGCGCCCTGAACGAAACCGGTGTCGCGAACAACACGCTCGTCATTTTCGCTTCGGACAACGGCCCGTTTCTGTCCTACGGCGCGCACGCCGGCTCAGCGAAGCCGCTGCGCGAAGGCAAATTGACCACGTTCGAGGGCGGCGTCCGTGTCCCGTGCGTCATGCGCTGGCCGGGCCGCATTCCTTCGGGCGCGGTGTGCGATGAACCGGTGGGAACCATCGATGTGCTGCCGACGATTGCGGAGTTGATCGGCGCGCGGCTTCCGGAGAAAAAACTCGATGGCCAAAGCATTCGCGGGCCGATGTTAGGAGAACGGGGCGCGCGGTCGCCGCACGAAGCGCTTTTCTTCTATGCCGAAGGTGAACTGCAAGCGGTGCGGTCTGGCGCATGGAAACTGCACTTCGCGCATCGTTACCTGACGGTTGATGGCGAACCGGGCCGCGATGGCAAACCGGCCAACTGGGGCAAGCTCCAGCCCAACTCGATCACGTTGTCCGGGCTGGAAGGCATCGCCAGCCGCCACGGCTACCGCATCGCGCGCATTGAAAAATCGCTCTTCAATCTGAAGGAGGACATCGCCGAGAGCCGAAACGTGGCGGCCGAACATCCGGACATCGTTGAGCGTCTGGAGAAGCTCGCGGAACCGGTTCGTGAGGCGTTAGGCGACGGATTGACAGGGCGTTCTGGCAAAGAGGTTCGGCCTGCGGGCAAGGGATGAGTGGGATGGCGGAGGCCGTTACAGCGTTACAACGCAGATCGCGTCTGGGCGCCTCAAGCGAAGCTTCCACGTCCAGCCAGCCGTGCGCACGGCCCATGACCTGGTAAGGACGCGTTCCACCGCGTCCCTGAAATTGTCTTTTCGATCGCAGAGTAAAGTCAGGGACGGAGTGGAATCCGTCCCTACCCGGTTCATGGGAAGGGCGAGCTTATCCCAGCGCGTTGATCTGGACGTGCTCCAAGTCCGTCGAGCGGCTGGCCGGGATGGCCCTACGGCTTGGGCTTCAGAACGGTGCGCGGCGCGACGATGGCGCGGGCCAGTTCGGCGGGTGTGACTCGGATCGGTGCGCGGATGAATTCCGGCAGGTTGAAAGTTTTGATGAACGAGTCGTAGAAGGCGGGATCCTTTTGCGGGAGCAGAAACGGTTTGTGAAATGTGCCCCGTTCGTCCACGTAACTGAAGTACGGCCGCGCAAAGAGTCCGTCACGGCGTTTGCTGCTGAAAACGATCCAGCGGCTGTTGCTCGACCACGAATGCCACGAGTCCGCCTGGTCGCTGTTGATGTCCAGCCGCCGATATTTCCGGCTCGCCAGGCCCATGACATACAGATCGCTGTTGGGTTGATAGACGGGGAAGTGGCCGTATTTGCTGAGGCAGAAGAGAAAGCGCTACTACATCGAAGCGCTGGTGGATGAGGGCGGCGGCGACGGTGTGGATGTCACGTTCATCAAAGAAGGCGAAGCCGATCCTGCGACCAGCGCGGCGGGCATGCGGATGCGCGGCAGCGCCATCGGCACCTTCCTGGATCCGAACGGCGCCAATGTCACCATCCACGGACCTGCACTCGGCCCATGAACCTGAGACCGGGCGGACCGCAGCCTTCAGGCTGCTTCCGCGCACTCTCCGGAGTCGAGCGTTGAAGCGGCCTGAAGGCCACGGTCCGGAGGAACAGTTCATGGGAAGAACAATCAGGCCCACGGAACAGAGTACAACAAGGTGTTTACTGGCAGAACTTCCTCATCCCCTCCGCCATTTCCTCCGGCGTCATATCCCAGGTGTGCAAGGCGAGCGACCATTTGTGGCCGTAGGGATCGCGCACCTTGGCAAAGCGATCTCCCCAGAACATGTCCGCCGGGGGCATCTCCGCCGTGCAACCGGCCGCGACCGCGCGCTGAAACGCGGCGTCGGCGTTCTCCACGTAAAGGTGCAGCGCCACGGGCGTATTACCCAGATGCTGTGGAGAGACCGCGCCGCTCTCGGGCCATTCGCCCGAGAGCATCAACATCGAGTTGCCGAGCTTAAGTTCCGCGTGCATTACGCTCTGGCCGTCGGGGCCGGGCATGCGGACGATCTCCTCGGCGCCGAAGGCTCTCTTGTAAAACTCAATCGCGCCCGCCGGGTCGCGAATGACGAGGTAGGGTGTGATGGTGTGATAACCGGGCGGAATGGGGGATTTGGCTTTGATGGGCACAGTGTAACCTTTCGCTTTTCTTTTTCGAGAGGCCCGAAACTGCGCGTCGCCGGGCCAAAATTCAAGAGGAAATTGGGGCCCAGAGTCACCCCTGAGTTAACGATGGAGGCATCTTCCAAACACGCTCTGAGCGGAAGGCACGAGGTTCACCAGGCGCGCGCGCGTTTGAGGGCGCGGTGGATTTGGAATGCTTCGGCCGCCGCGACTCCGGCTTGAGCGCCGCGCGTATGATATTGAAGACTCATCAAGTCGGCCAACGGAGTGAAGTTCGCATCCTTTGCGCGCGCCAACTGGCTGCGATGGCACGCCAGCATCCGTTCCTTGATCCCTACGTAATCGGAGATGTTGATGTAGAATCCCGGCTCGAAACGGCTCATCCCCACCGTATCCATCCACCAGAGCGCCGGAGGTTCGGCCAGGGCGGGCGAACGGGTCTTGTGCCCATGCGACGCACAGAACCAGGTGCCGGCTTCCGCCAGTTGCGACGCCGCGCGATGGTCCGGATGATAATCTTCGGCGGAATGAGCCAGGACCAGCGTGGGCCGAAACTCGCGGTAGAGCTGGACGAGAACTTTACGGGTTTGAGCATGGTCCGAAAGCGTTCCATCCGCGAAGCCCGGGAAGCAAAGTTGGGCGCCAAGCAGTCTGGCCGCGGCGGCCGTTTCCCTTTTCCTGACCGCGGCTAAGTTGATAACGGACTTCGCCGGCTGTCCTTTGTCTCCACGGCACAGCACGCAGATGCCTAGCGTTGCCCCGTCGGCCTTCGCGCGGGCCAGCGTTCCGGCGCACAGCAGCTCGGCGTCGTCCGGGTGCGCGACGACCGCCAGGACGCGTTCTTCACTAAAATGGAGTTTCACAGGAGCAAACAGAGAAATCGATTGCTCATGCCGTACCTCTACCGCAATCGAATATCCGGCGGCGCGGCGACATACTCTGCCACGGTCAGCACCGCGTCCGCGTGCAACCGCAGCAGCGACGCCGGGCATTCCGGCGTGACCGGTCCGTGCAGGGCCCGCCGCACGACCGCGCTTTGCCAGGGGCGATTGCAGTAAAAACGCAACCGCCGCGAAGCCAGGATTTCTTTCATGCCCACGGTCACGGCACGCTTCGGGAGGATCGAGATTTCTCCGCCCACCGTCACGGAATTAATCGTCCGTGTCTCCCGCGACAAATTCAACACTCGCGTGGGCCGCGCGGCAAATTCTTCGAGCGAACAGCTTTCTCCCGGCTCGGTCGGTTCGTTGAAAGCGAGGTGACCGTTGATGCCAATGCCGCCGAAACACGCATCGACGACGCCGTGCGCTTCAATGAGTTGCGGGATGGCCCCCAGATTCTGCGGGTTAGGGAACACTCGATTCTCCGGCGGCGGAGCGAGCGCCGGATCGATCAGATCGTAGAAAGCTCGCTGCATGTAACCGCGAAAACTCAACGGGTGCTCTTGCGGAATCCAGCGGTCGTCCTCCGTGAGATACTCGTCCATGTTGATGAAGACGGTCTCGTGGCAGGAGAGTTTGCGCGCGTTGATCATCTTTGCCAGGATCGGGAATTGGTCCACAGGACCGACCGGAACGATCAGCGTGGCGCCGCGTCCGTTCCGCTGAGCTTCCATGATTTCGCCAAACACCGCCTCCGCCAAGTGCTGAGCAACGGACTCCATGCCGCCGAGGATTTGAATGCGGACGCGGTGGCCGCGGCCGAGTTCCATAGCTGAGATGCTCAGGTAACGTGGCAACACAGCATCCATAGCGCGGCAAGTGTAACCGAAGTAATCAGTAATCAGTGATGAGTGTTCAGTTATCAGTGATGTCGTATCAGCCTTGAGCATACTGAATACTCATCTTTGTTAACCGAAAGCACATGAAAAGATGGGGAGCGCACGCGCCCTCGCGTGCAGTGGTCGGCGCCTCCGCCGACCACTGTCTTCCGTCCGAAAGAGTGAATGTTTGACGAGACGGTTTCTGCCGACGATCCGGCTGGCGAGGGCGCCAGTCGGAACACGCGAGGGCGCGTGTGCTCCCCATTCTCTTCTGGTTCGGGTTTAGGTTTCAGTCGGCTTTCCTCGCGAAACTACCGAGGCCAAGATCCGCTCGAACACAACGCAAGTCATGCGCGCCGTCCGCCCGGGCGAATTCGTAGAAGAGCCGGAGGCAGCCGTCGATCACTGGCGCGTCCACGTACCGCAGCGAGTGCGATGATTCCGGGCTGGCGAGGCACGAGCCTTCCGGCGTCAGCGACCGCCAGTTCCGCAAATCCGTCGAGACGGCCAATCCGGTCTTCTCCTCGTAATTCTCCAGATGACTCGCGCTGCCGTCGTAAAACGCAAAATACTTTCCTTCGTGCGGCACCACGCTGTTGATCCGCCGGCAATACGCGTCCCAGCCTCTGCCTTCCGGCGCGAACACCACCCCCTGCCAATCCCAGTTTTCCAAATCCGTGGAAATCGCCAGGCCGGTTGCCGAAACGCACTCACCCGTGTTGAAGATGTCGAGTGTGGCGTGCGAGCCATCGCGCGTCTTGGGAGTCTTTATGGCGACGCTCAGGAACATGTGGAATGTGCCGCGTTCCTCCAGTATCCATGGATCCTTCACGCCTTCCAGGCCGAGCGGCTGAGCGGAAAAGAGACGTTGGGAGCAGGCCGGGTCCAGCGTCCGAATCTCCGGAGCCTCGATCACTTCGACGCACCATCGGCCGTCGGCCGGATCGACGAAGCAGGCGAAGTAGCGCCACTGCCCGTCCGGTCCCTTCCGCAGCGCGCACCGTTCGATGGAAGCGCTCCGGCATTGATCTTTCGTCACGGACCACACGTCTTGAAAATTCTGGAAATCCGTCGAACGAGCAATCCTTGCCTCACCGCCGCGATCCGGGGCAACGCCGCGCGGGCGCCGAATCCGGTAGGTGAGATAGAGCGCCTTCTCGTCGGCAGCGTAGAATGCGCCCGGCGCGCCCACCCAATAGCCATTCTCGAAACCGACTGGCTCTCGAAGGATGCGTCCGTGGGCCAAGGTTGCGGAGTTGAGCGTGGGCTTATTCATCGCGGCATCCTGTCAGCTTAAGGCCCGCAAGCGCAGTTCGGTGGGGCGACGCTCCTGCGGAGCCTTGAACTTGCCATCGCGCAATTCGTGTCCCGCTCCATCGGACAATGACAAAATGTCGAATGACCAATGACGAAAAAATGATCCAAATCCGAATGACGAATCCCAGCCCTTCGGGCTTCGACATTCGAAATTCTTTCGGCATTCATCATTAGTAATTCGTCGTTCAACCGACCCCCAGCGAAACATGTTTCGTCTCCAGGAAAGCCTCCATGCCTTCGATCCCCAGTTCCCGTCCCCAGCCGCTCTGCTTGACGCCACCGAACGGACACTGGCTCGTGGTCGGCACGCCATCGTTGATGCCGATCATCCCGGCCTCAAGGCGTTCCATGAGCCGGAACGCGCGGCGCAGATCGTTGGTGAAGGCATACGCGCTCAATCCGTAGTTCGAAGCATTGGCGCGCCGGATCGCTTCCTCTTCCGTGTCGAACACCGTCACGGGCGCAATCGGCGCGAAGGTTTCTTCCCGCATGCAAAGCCCGGTGTCGGGAACGTCGGCGAGAACGGTCGGCTCGAAGAAGAAGCCTTTCCGGCGCGTGAGCGGTTGTCCGCCGCACAGCAATCGCGCGCCTTTCTGCACGGCATCTTCGACATGCTCGCTCGCCTTGGCTAACGCGGCCTTGTCAATCAACGGGCCGATCTCGACGCCCGCTTCGAGGCCATCGCCCACTTTCAACGCCTTCGTCTTCGCCACAAATAAGGCCAGGAACTTTTTGTAGATGGGGCGCTGGACGTAGATCCGGTTCGCAGCGATGCAGGACTGGCCGGTGTTGCGGAACTTCGCGATCATCGCGCCGGCCACGGCTTTGTCGATCTCCGCGTCCTGGAAAACCAGCACCGGCGCCTGGCCGCCGAGTTCCAGCGAAAGCGGCTTCACGCCGAGGGCGGCGCCGCGAATCAATAACTGCCCGGTTTCGGTCGATCCGGTGAAACTGATCTTCCGGCAGAGCGGATTTTCCAGCAGCTCCTGACCAATCTCGGAAGCCGCGCCGCAAACGAGTTGGAAGACGCCCGCTGGGAGTTGGGCCGCGTGAACGCATTCGGCGAAGGCGATCGAAGAAAGCGGCGTCTGGCGCGCCGGTTTCAACATGACCGTGCAACCCGCGGCCAGCGCGGGCGCGGCTTTGCGCACGCCCAGCACCATCGGAAAATTCCACGGGCTGATCGCGCCCGCCACGCCCATCGGGCTTTTGATGACGAGATGCCGTTTGCCCTCGACTTGATTGGGCACGATGCGTCCGTAGGCGCGGCGCGCTTCCTCCGCGAACCACCGCAAGTGATCGATCGACATTGCGACTTCCGCATGGCTCTGCGCGAGCGGCTTGCCATTTTCGAGCGTGATCAGCCGCGCGATCTCGTCGCGGCGACGCTCCATCTGCGCGGCGATCTTCTGAAGGAATTCGCCACGCGCTTTGCCGGTGAGTTGCCGCCAGGAAAGGAACGCCGCATGCGCCTCCGCCACCGCCTGGCGCACCCGGGCGCGGTCAACCGTGGAAACGCTCGCGAACGCGCGGCCCGTGGCCGGATTCATCACCGGATGCACCGCCTTGGTCCGGAGCCATTCTCCATTCAGATAGAGCGGATACGATTTCATGGCGCTATTCACCACCAGCGGGCGAGCGATGCAAAGTCAAAATGTCGTTTTGCGTCACCCTTCAGCCGCATCTATTCAATGGAATTGGTGAATCGTCCTTACCCTGGCCCCACTGCCAGTGAATCAAGCGCTTTCGATGGTAGGGCGAGCCCGTCCCGGCGAGCCGCAATGCCATTGAGCAGACGATGGATGATCGGCTCAGCGAGGACGCTTCGCCCTACCGTCGATGGTCTTATCAACGGCAGTGGGGCCGGGGTGAGGCGATCCTCACTTCATACTGACTGATTCTGCCCGATCGCGGCGCTGATGATGCTGTGCTCGGTCCACGCCGAGGCCGGGCGCACTTCCGACAGGACGCCGCGGCACATCACGCCGAGGGTGTCGCACACGCCCATCAACTCCGGCAGATACGAGCTGACAAAAATGATCGCCTTCCCCTGCCCGGCCAGTTGTCCCATCAGCCGGTAAATCTCGCTCTTGCTCCCGACGTCAATGCCGCGCGTCGGTTCATCGAGCAGAAGAATTCGGGCGTCGTGGTGAAGCAACCGGCCCAGCGCCACTTTTTGCTGATTGCCGCCCGACAACTCGCCGATCGCCTGTTCGGGGCCGGCGGCGCGCACGTTGAGGCGCTGCATCCAATCGAGAGCCGCGCGGCGTTGCCGCCGGGCGCTGATCAGGCCCAGCCGGGCCATGGGGGCATAGCGCGTGATGGTGAGATTGTCCGCCAGCGTTCGGTTCAGCATCAGCCCTTCCTCTTTGCGATTTTCGCTGAGCAAACCGATGCCTTCCGCCAGACTGCGGCCAGGCGTGCAGCGGCGTTGCCGCCTGGAATAAACGAACACTTCCCCGCTTTCAAAGCGGTCCAAGCCGAAACAAACGCGAAGGGTTTCGGTCCGGCCCGCTCCAATCAAGCCCGCCACTCCGAGGATTTCGCCGGCGCGCAACGCCAAATTCACGGCGCGCGGCTTGCCGCGCCCGGCGAGCGCTTTCAACTCCAGCACCGGCTCGCCCAACTGCCGCACGCTGCGAGGATAGATTTCTTTGATCTCGCGCCCCACCATCAAACGGATGATCTCATCCAGCGAGCCGCCGGCCATCTCCCCTGCCCCGACCGTCTCGCCGTCACGCAAGACGGTGTAGCGGTCGCAAATTCTCTGACACTCTTCCAGGAAATGGCTGATATAAACGATGCTCACGCCGCGTTGCCGCAGCCGGGCAATGGCGGCAAACAGATTTTCCGTGTCCACGTCGGTCAGGCTGCTCGTGGGTTCATCCATGATCAGGACTTTCGGTTCACCCAGCAGCGCGCGAGCGATCTCGACAATCTGTTGTTCCGCGATGGGCCGGCGGCTCACCGGCGCGTTCAGCGGAATATTTTCGTGGCGAAGTTCCGCCAGCGCGGCGCGAGCCATCTCCCGGCGGCGCGTCCGGTTGATCCAGCCCAGCCGCCGCGGTTCCTCTCCGAGGAGAATATTTTCCTCGACGCTGAGGTGCGGCGCCAGATTCAGCTCCTGGTAAATCATGGCGATGCCACAACGGCGCGCGTGCAACGGATGTTCCGGAACAAAGGGTTCTCCATCCAACTCGATGCGTCCGGCGTCCGGCGTGTAGGCGCCGCTGAGAATCTTCATCAGCGTGCTTTTCCCGGCGCCGTTCTCACCGATCAAGGCGTGGACTTGTCCCGGCGCGACCTCCAGCTCGACGTTCCTCAGCGCGCGCGTCGCGCCGAAGCTTTTCTGCAAACCGAGCATTCTCAAACGAGGTTCCATTGGAGTTCCAAGTTCAAAGTTTAAGAGCGTGTCCGAAAATTCCGCGGGGTCCTGTTTTCGCGCCAAAGGCCGGATGGCGAGGCGCAACGAAGGAGAATATCCTCCCTGGATCTTCGACTGAGGAGCAACGAAGCCAGGCGGCCTTTGGCGCGAAAACCCTCCGGGCGGCGGGTCTTTTGTCCGTGGCCTGCGTTGGCTCGGTCCTTACAGCCCGCGTTGGGGATGCTCGGACCTCGCCGCCTTGGCCACAGCCAAAATCCCTCGCCGCAGGACCCCGCGCAATTTTCGGACACGCTCTAAGGAGCAGAGAAGTCTGCCGACTCCAAGGCGCCGACGCGCAGAAGGACGCCCGTTCACTTGCGCTCAGCGGTCTTTCCAGAGTCACTTCAGATACTTCTCCAACGGTGGATAGAGCAATTCTTTGATCTCCGGTTGCTCCATGTTTTCCCGGGTGACGAGATAAACGCCGGTATCGACCCGTTTCTCGACCTGCTGCCCCTGGAGATGTTTCATCATCGTCATCACGGCGGTGTAACCCATCAAAACCGGATTCTGCACAATCAGCCCTTGCACGTCACCGTTCTTCAAATCCTGCACGGACTGGGACCCGGCGTCGAAGCCGACCATTTTCACTTTGCCGCCGGCCTTGCCAATGTTGCGGAGCGCCATCGCCATTGCAATCGTGGGCGGTTCGCACGGACAAAAGATGCCGTCCACCTCCCGGCCATAGCGATTGAGGAGATTCTGGGAGACTTGATAGCCCGTCTCGCGGGTGGGACCGGCGAATTGATCCGAAGAGATCAGTTTGATCTCGGGAAACTTGCGGATGGCTTCCAGGAATCCCTTCTCGCGATTCTCGGTGCTCGCGGAACCGACCTGGTAGCGCAACAGAATCACGTTGCCTTTTCCGCCCAGCAGCTTCGCCAGGTGTTCTCCAGCCATCACGCCGCCTTTGAAGTTATCCGTCGCGACAAAACTGACGTAGCGGTCCGAATTCAGATCAGAGTCCATGACGACGACGGGCACTTTGGCGGAGATCGCGCTGTGCACGGGCCGGACGAGCGCCTGCGAATCCAGCGGGGCGAGCACGATGCCGTTGACGCGGCGGGACATGAAGTTCTCGACCACCTGGATTTGCTGGTCGCGGTCGTCCTCTTTCAACGGACCTTTCCAAATGACCTCGACCTTCAAACCCTTTTCATTCAATTCCTGCCGCGCCTTGAACGCGCCCGCGTTGATGGACTTCCAAAATTCGTGCGTGGTGCCTTTGGGAATGACGGCGAGCGTGTAGGCTTTCTCCGCCGCACTGGCTGAAAATCCCAACGGCGTCAGAAGAGAGATCAAGAGTGAGAGAAGAGGCGCAGGTTTCATGCGAGCCAACCTAGTGAACTCAATCCGGGTTTTCAACCCTTTTGGCAGCGGCACGAGGAAGCCTGCCAACAGTGAGAGCGCCAGCGCCGTCCAGTAGAAAGGCTGGTGAACAGAGACCTGACCTCCCGTCAGCAAATAATCCGTGAGATTGGTCTTTCGTTCGTGCGTCAATTTGCGCGGAGCCAGCGCGCTCAGCAATGGGACTTTCGTTCCCCTCGGGTTTGGACATTTCGTGACCCCGAAAATGGGAGGGAAAGGGTCATACCGAACCCATTCTCAATGGAATGCCAGGTTCGGCGGGAGCCTCTCCCTCCCAAACAGCGGCGGATTTAGTCGAACCCGCGGATCGCGCGGGCACGGTTGTCCGCGCTCCGGGGATCGTCGTGGTTCGCGACGCTTCTCGCATACGGATTGACTGAGGAGCAACGAAGCCAGATCCCAAATGCGGCGCAACCCGCAGGGCCAGGGGTCTTTTGGCCAGCCGCTTCGTCGCTCGCTCGTTGTAAATCGGTGGATACACCGCCTCGCTCGCTCCTCGCCGCTGGCCAGAATCCCTCCTGGCAAAGTGTATTCTATCCCACGGTCTGATCAGTAATCTCGAATGGCGACGAACGACAACTTCGTGGAGTGGGCGCCGGCCGGAATCAAAACCTCGTTCGGTTCGAGCGGCGCGTAATCGTTGGGTCCAGCTTGTCCGTTCACCAGGAACGGCACGCGCAACGGTTCGTCCACGGGTCCCGTTCGCGTGAAGATGATTTCAACGCCGGGTTCGCCTTCGTGAAGACGTTCTTGCTGGCCTGAGCCGTCACTCTCGGAAGCGGCTGCGCCACGAAGTCGATGCCGCCGGCATCGCGGCGTTCGATGACGACAGGAGCATCCCCGCTCGTTCGCACGGTGCGATACCCGTAAATGAACGCGCCGACGTTCGCTCCAATCCTTCACGGTTTCGAGAACATTGGCGCTCACCGTGCCGTCGCCGAAGTCCCAGTAAATGGCGAGCGCATCCGCGTCCGGGTCTCGAACAGCTTGTTTGCCCTTCCCAGGAACCGTCTCATCGGACCGTGGCCTTTAGGCGCCTTTAGGGTCTGTGTAAAAATAACTTCCGGTTTTGGCGGGAGCGCCGCCTGGCCGGATGCAAGGCGCGAGGAGGGAGCATCCCCGTTTTGGGGCTGTGACCGACGAGCAACGCCGCAGCCGGCCAGGCGCCGCCCCGCCCCGGAGGGCTGGGGCGATTTCGCTTTCTGGCTTCGTTTCTCCTCAGTCGCAGAGCCCTGGCTATGCTCCTTCGTCGTGCCTCGCCAGAAAGCGAAATCGCCTCCAGCAAAACCGGAATTTATTTTTGCACAGACCCTTAGGCCGCTTCAACGCTCAACTCCGGAGAGTGCGCGGAAGTAGCCTGAAGGCTGCGGTCCGCACGGTCTCAGGTTCATCGGCCGCGTGCATAGTTCTGAAACCAAGAGAACTTTCCATGAACCTCGGAGCGCGAGGTTGAGGGAAAGTCCGCGTTCATCAATGCGGACGAACTGTTCTGCAAATTTTTCATGCGCGAAGGATTACGCCACGCCCATCCAGTCCACAATAGAACCAAAGGAGCAGTACGCCTGATTCAGTTAACTCAGGGTTACTTAGAGCCTGTCCGAAAATTGCGCGGGGTCCTGCGGCGAGGGATTTTGGCTGTGGCCAAGGCGGCGAGGTCCGAGCATCCCCAACGCGGGCTGTAAGGACCGAGCCAACGCAGGCCACGGACAAAAGACCCGCCGCCCGGAGGGTTTTCGCGCCAAAGGCCGCCTGGCTTCGTTGCTCCTCAGTCGAAGATCCAGGGAGGATATTCTCCTTCGTCGCGCCTCGCCATCCGGCCTTTGGCGCGAAAACAGGACCCCGCGGAATTTTCGGACACGCTCTTAGTCCTTGCGATTCCCAGTCGCCTTGGCCATTAATCGCGCTATGAGAGTCAATCCCGCCGCAACAGCCTATGGCCTGGCGCATTCATGACAGCGTGAAACGCGGCGAGATCGACAACCGGGAGCGCGGTTTCGTCCGGGGCAGAATCTGGCTCGAAGGCAAAGGCGAACCGGTTGTCCTCGAATTGCGCGGCAACGCGGCGACGGATCTGGCCGGGTGCCTCCTGACCTTCACTAATCCGGGCGAGACGATTCCCCTTCCGAGGGATGCAGTCTTAAACGCGCTACAGCGCGGCACGGTCGGCGATTTGACGGCGTCCCGCAAAGTGCGCGTGCTCGAGATGCCGGTGGAGGAAGCGTATGAGCGGAGGAAACAAGGCCTGGACGTGCCGGAACACATGGCCAACTGCCTTTACCTGGAATGGTTCAGCGAGGCCAATGGCCGCGTCGTTGTCGAGAGCACGGATTATCAGCTTACGATCTCGCCCCCGGCCTGGCGGTTGACGCCGGAAGAGGAAACCCAGCGCCGGGCCGATGCTGAAGCCGGATTTCAAGGGTTCATGCAGAAGCTCAGCGATGCGCTCGAAAACGCCAAACATGAACCGCCCGAAGAAAAGGAATGGGACGAGTTCGACTACGAGAAGCTCCTGCGCGAAAGTGACGCCCGCACCGACAAGTATTCCGAGCTCCTCGACAAATACATGGATCATCCCGACCGCGACCGCATCATCGCGAAGGAAATGGGGTGGTCCTGGATCGAGGAAGCGCTGAACGAAAAAAAAGAAAATCCAGGCCCGGAGGCAGAGGGCGATCGCGGTCCGGAAGCCGACGACGAGCGCTTCGCTCTGGAAGTGCCGGACGACCTGCCGCCCCTGGAGCCGGACCCGGCCACGGAAGGCGTGGATTGGGTGCGCGAAGAAGACGGCGACATCAGCCATCCGCTCTCGCTGCGCGCATTCAACAGCAGCCTGGATCTCTGGCACAAGTGCAAAGAACTGGGTCTCGGCAAACTGGATGATGAGGATCTGGGCGCGCTCCTGACCGAATTTCAAATCACCGGCGCCAAACTGGCCGGCGCGCTCGAGAGCCTCGCGTACGGACGCAACTTGAAAGACGGCGCTTTCGTCGTCGCATGTCTGAAGCGCGCGTTGAGCCATCTGCACGGCGCGCAAAGCGCGCTGGAAAAGGTCGCGCCCAAGGAGCTTTTGCCCACCGAACTGGTGTCTTCGACACGCACAGAGCTGTTTCAGATTCGGGAGGAGATCCTCCGGTTGATGGAGGAGTTTCGGAAGACGCTTTGAACCCAAATCCGCAGATGAACCAGGCGCGGCTGACGCCGCAACCAAATCGTTAAATCGTTAAATGGGTTAAATCGGTTGAGATGGAAAAGATTTGCGCAAGCCGCGGAGATTTTTTTGGATAGCAGTGCGGATACTAACGGTGGGGCGAGGCTCCTGCCGAGCCTCCTTGATGGCAATTGGCTCGGCAGGAGTCTAGCCCAGCCGTGGTTCAGTGTAGTTTACGTTGTTCCTCCTTCGAGCAGATAACGTCGTGCTTCGTCCAACTGTTTGCGGTTGCCCAGGAGCAAGACCTGATCGCCGGCCAGCAGTTCCTCGTCGGGGCCAGGATTGATCAGCGGGTTGCCGTTGCGCTCCAGGCCCACGATGCTGGCGCCGGTTTTTGTCCGAAGCGCCAGTTCTCGGATGAGCTTTCCGGCGCCGCGCGAACCCGATGTCAGCGTGAGGGTCTCCACCAGCGCTTCTTTAAGGATTCCCGCGAGCGGGTGCGGGGTTTCGGCGTGCCGCGGCGGTAGCGGTTGGGCGAAGGTTTCTTCCAAGGCCACCTGCGCGCGGGAGTAAACGCGGATAAAGGTTCGCCACAACAGGGCCGTGATGGCGGCAACGATCAGCAACAGCAAAACCAGCACTCGGCCCGTGGGTAGAATCGTCGAACTCAAGAGGAGCATCAATAAGCCTAAACCGATCACCCCGGCCGCGAGGACGGTGTTGGCAATGATGGCCTGCACGGCAGCCGCGCGCGGCCCGGTTCCAAGGCGCGTCGCCGCCATCTCGCCCAGCAACATCCCCAGCGCCTCCATTTTCCGGTAAGTGGCGATGAGCATGGGCAGCGACAGCAACATCGCGGCGAGCCAGGCCAGCGCGGCGAGGCTTTGGACGCCTCCCGGAAAACCCGGCAGCCAGGTGGGAAGCCTCCGTCCGACGAAGCCCAGTGCGATAAAAATCCCCGCCACCATCGCGACGTTGAGCGCCATTTGCCAGGCCCATTTGCGGACCAGCCGGTTGGCTATGCTGCGGTGCTGGCTCTGGACCCATTGGCCGACCCAGCGCGTGTAAAGCGCAAGGTAATTGACGAGTTTTGCGGGCGCAAACCGGTCAAACGAGGCGACGAGCCGATCCGAAGACTTGATGAGGTAAGGCGTGCACAGCGTGGTGATGGCCGAAACCGTCACGGCAATCGGATAGAGGAAGTTACTCGTTACGTTGAGAGTCACGCCGAGCGAGGCAATGATGAAAGAGAATTCGCCGATTTGAGCCAGCCCCATCCCGACGCGCAACGAGGTGCGGGTATCGTTGCCGGCCACGAACGCGCCAAACGCGCAGGACACCACCTTGCCGAGCACCACTGCCAACGTGATCACCAGCACCGGAAGCCAGTGCTGCGCGAGCAATCCGGGATCGATGAGCAACCCGATGGCCACAAAAAACACTGCGCTGAACATGTCGCGAAGGGATTCGGTGAGGGCTTCCACGCGATAAATCTCGCGGGCTTCTGCGATGACCGCGCCAATTACGAAGGCGCCCAGGGCGACGCTGTAATCCAGTTTCACCGCCAAAAGCGAAACTCCAAAGCACAAACCCAATACCGTGATGAGCAACATTTCATCGCTCTTGAACCGCGCCACGTAGCTCAGCAGGCGTGGCACGGCCAGCAATCCGATCACGAGCGCAACCACGAGGAAGATGCCCAGCCGGGCCGTCGTGGTCAGCACCTCGCCCACGGCCAGGCTGCCGGTCATGGCAATGCCGGATAACAACGCAATCATGACAATCGCCAGCATGTCTTCGACAATCAGAATGCCGAAAATGAGTTCGGCAAACCGCTCCTTGGAGCGTCCCAGTTCACTCAGCGCCTTCACGATGATCGTGGTGGATGAAATGGAAAGGATCGCCCCCAGAAAGATGCAGTCCATCGTCTTCCACCCAAACGCGCGGCCGATGTGGTAGCCCACTCCGACCATCAGGACGATTTCGAGCGCCGCGGCAATGAGCGCGGTGGCGCCCACCTTCTTCAGTTTGCGCAAGCTGAACTCCAGGCCGAGCGAGAACATGAGAAACACCACGCCCAGCTCGGCCAGCGTTTTGATGGCGTCCTCTTCCTTGATCAACGGAAAGGGCGGCGTGTGCGGGCCGATGATCACGCCGGCCAGGATGTAGCCGAGCACCACCGGTTGCTTGAGACGATGGAACAGCACCGTGACCAACGCGGCCACGATCATCACGACGGCCAGATCTTGCAGAAAAGTGACTCCGTGCATTGCTCGGGAAAACTACCATCTCCAGCCAAAGCCCAGAAGCCAACAAACGGAGCTGGAAAGCTCCGTGAACCCGCAGGCTGGAAAGCCTGCGCTACTTCGCGCGGACATGGCTCGCCGCGTCCCTCACGGAATCGGCTAATTCAATGACACGCCGCGGCGGATGTAAGTCGGAACATCGAGATCTTCACCGTCGTGGAGGGTCGGCTCGCTTTTGTCGAACCGGCCTTTGGAGATGATTTCCAGCGGCAACTGGCCTTGCAGCCAGTTCGAGACCGATTTGCGCCGGCGAGCCGACGGCTGTGACAGGAGACGTTTCGTTTGTTCGGGCGTCAGTTCCGGCGGCGGGGGGACAAAACGGAACGCGGGCCGCTGGCGGGCCGGCGCGCCAAAGAATTGATTCTCGATCTCCGGGCCCGCGGGTTCATCGGACGAGTTGGATCCGCGCGCGAGTCTGGACAGGGCCGCGGAGTCTTCATGAACAGTCTGGCCGCGTCGCGAAACGACCATCGTCACCGCCAACTGGCCTTGAAGCTGATCGTCGATCGCCGCGCCGGCGATGAGTTGCGCCTGCTCCGCCTGTTGATGAATGCGCTGCAAAACGCCGTTGACGTCGGACATCGTCAGGTCCGCTCCCCCCATCACACTGATCAGGATGGCTTCCGCATCCGGGACGAGTTTCCCCTCATCCAGGAGCGGGCTCGAAAGCAGTTTTTCAAAGACAACCTGCGCCCGGTCTTCTCCCATGGCTTGAGCGCAGGCAAAGGAGCTTTCCCAGTGGCGGCCCCGGAGCACTGAAGCGAGGTCCGCGAATTCGACATTCAGCAAGCCGTACCGCGTCAGCATTTGCCAGAGGCCGCGCACACCCTGCGCCAGCAGTTCTTGCGTGAGCCTCAACACTTCGAGCGCGCGCGCGCCTTCGTCCAGAAGTTTCACCAGCTTCTGATTGGGCAGACTCAGCACGCCGTCCGCCGACGCTTTGAGTTGCTGCAAACCCAGACGGGCTTGCTGCTGCCGCCGATGGCCTTCGAACTCGAAAGGCAGCGTGACCATCGGGAGCACGAGCGCTCCAGTCTCCCGGGCGGCCCGCGCCAATACTGGCGCCGCGCCCGTAGCCGTGCCTCCACCCAGCCCGGCCAGGATGAACACCAGGTCCGCGCCGGCACAAAGGGTCTTCAACCGGGCGAAGTCCTCTTCCGCCGCGGCTCGGCCGAGATCGGAATCGCCGCCCGCGCCCAGCCCGCGCATCAACCCGGCGCCGAGCAACAGTTTGTCGGGCGCAGCCGCGTTCTCCAGCGCGCGCGCCTCGGTGTGAAGGGCGGCGAAGGCGAGTTCGCGCAAGTCCGTTTGCGCCATGTAATCGGCCGCTTGAATCCCGGCGGTGCCCAGGCCGATGACTTTTCCCGAAAGGGGCTTCGGGCTGGGCGGCGGAGGAAGGTTGCTTTCAGTTGTCATAATCTCGTTACCCGCGGCGGAACAGTTGGCCCAGGGTGCTTCGGAGTCCGCGCGGCAAGAGCGAGTGCGCTTCGCCGCGTTTCTTGCTCTCGAACGATCCGAACTTCACCAATCCGATGGCCGTGGCGAATTCGGGTTGATCCAGTGTGGAGCGAAGACCGCTGATGGCCGTCGCTTTGCCAACCGAAGTCGGCAGGCCGAACACCTGTTCGCCGAGCCGTTGAATCTCCGGAGTTCGGGCGCCGCCACCGCAGACCACGACGCCGCACCGGAGATAATCCAGCAGCCCGGTCGATTCCAAATCCTCGGCAATGAGTTGAAAAATCTCTTCGACACGAACGGACATGATTCGGTGCAGGTGTTCAAGATTCACGGTTTTTTCCGGCGTGCCAAGGGAGTTCGTCAGTTGGAGACTCTTGCCGCGCACGGAACGATCCAGGAGGGCCGAACCATGCTCGATCTTGAGCTGTTCCGCGCGGCCCATCGGCAGTTTCAACCCGTAGGCGAGGTCGTTGGAAACATGGTCGCCCCCCACGGCCAGCACGCCGGTGTGTTTGATCACGCCGTCGGCATAGACGACGTAATCCGTCGTCCCGCCGCCCAAATCGATCACGAGTGCGCCGAGCTCTTTTTGTTGGTTGTCCAGGCAGGTCAGCGCGGAGGCCAATCCGTTGAAGACGATGCACTCCACTTCGATTTGGAGGCCCTTGACGATGCGAATCGGATTTTGCAGGCGGTTGAAATTTCCGTGCATGACGTGGACATCGACTTCGACTTTCGAACCGAACATGCCCACCGGATTGACAATGCCGTCCTGGCCATCCACCAGGAAATGCTGCCGGATCACGTGGACGACGTGGTTGTCCGCCGGCAAATTGATCGCCTTGGCGTTCTTCACGACGTCCTGAACGTCGGCCTCCATGATTTCCCGGTCGTGGGAAACGATCGGATGAAAACCGCGATTGTTGAACCCCCGCAGGTGCGCGCCGGTGACGCCCAGGAAAACACTGCGGATCTCGACGTCCGCCATCTGTTCGGCTTCCACAATGGCATTGCGAATGTCCTCGCCGCAGGCCGCGGCATCAACCACCTCGCCCTTCCGCACGCCGCGCGACTTGGCCTGTCCCACGCCAATGACATTGATCGCGCCCGTCTCGTTTGGTTCGGCGACGACGGCGCAGACTTTCGACGTGCCGAGATCCAGTCCGACAATGATAGGATGAGACTTAAACATGTTTTTTCATCGAACGTTGGGTTTTGGGAGGTTTGGCAGGAGGCGGCGAGGGGGTGCCGGCCTCATGCCAGCGAACGGGGACGTTGTTGGACACGGAAAGATCCAGCAAGGCGATCTGTTTGGTCTCTTGCGCGGCGAAGTCATGGACGACCCGCCAGCGGCGCAGTTGCCGCTCAAGATCTTCGGGCGCGAGAAGCACTTCGTTCCCTTGGCGGGTCGTCACCTGCAAGACCGGCGGCGCCGAAAGATCAATCGTTTTGAGATCGACCACCCCCACCATCGGCGAGCGTTCGAAGAAAGTGATGAGCCGCAACGCGGCCTGAATTTCCTGGGACTCGGCCCGCTTGCCAGGGCGCAACTCCGTGCCGAGAACACCCGTCAACATCGGCAGAGCCTCCGGGTTGGAAGAGTTTGCGCGTAAGCCGGCGGGCGACCCAAGCGGGAACATGACATAGCCGGCCGGATCGACATAGAACGTGGTGGGTTTGGGTGGCTCGCCCGCGGACGGCGCTTGAAAACCGGTGACCTGCGCGATGGCCTCCCGTTCCGTCACGCGGATTTTCAGCGTGTCCGGGAGGACGCGCACGACCGACGCGTCCTGAATCACGGGCTGAAGCTGGAGATCGCGCTCGATCCGAAGCAGATCCACGGCGAGCAAACTGTCGCCAGGCTTCACCGCGGCCCAGGCCAGAATCTGTTCGGTGGAAAGATCCCCGTCGGTCGCGACGTCGAGGCGTTTGATGCTGAAAGCGGGGTTCTTGTAGAGCCACTCCTTCAGCGCCCAATCGCTCCCGTACCAAAACAGGCCCAGCGTCAGCGCCGTGCCGAAAACGATGGCGCCCAGTTTGGTGATAAAGCGGACGCGCCCGGCCCGGATCTGGCGCGCGCGCATCTTCACGTCAAGAACATGATCCCGTTCGATTCGCCGATTGGCCGATTTGGATTTGAACCACATAACGTGTCTGAGAGTGCAACTCTGCGCTACAATCGCCGAAATTGTTGGCAGGCTAAGGCAACTCTTAAACCTTAAAACAGCCGTTGCTTAGCCACAGAGAGCGCAAAGAGCTGCAACGTTGTAACGCTTTAAGGACTGCGACTGCGGCTGCGCCGCAGGGCTAGATCAATCATCCGCTGGCATAGCTCCGCGTAACCAATCCCGGCTGCCGCCGCGGCCTTGGGCAACAAGCTCGTTTCCGTCATGCCGGGGAGCGTATTGACTTCCAAAACCACCGGCTGGCCGTCCGGACGCACCATGATATCCACGCGCCCGTAGTCCCGGCCTTCGACGGCATCGAACGCGCGCAGCCCGGCGGATTGAATCCCTTCGGTCGTGGCCTTGTCGAACGGCGCCGGGCAAAAGTATTCCGTCGCGCCGGACGTGTATTTGTTTTGGTAATCGTAAGCGCCGCGTTTGGGCCGGACTTCGACGACCGGCAGCGCGCGGCCGTTCAGGATGCCCACCGTGGTCTCGCGCGCGTCGATGCGCTCTTCCAGCAGCACTTCGGAGTCGAAGCGCAGCGACTCGGCCAGCGCGGCCGGCCATTGGTCGGTGCGATCGACGAACTGAAGCCCCACGCTGGATCCCTGCCGCACCGGCTTCAGCACCACCGGCGGCTTCCAGGCGCCAGGCCAGGGGGCCGACGGCGACTTGACCACGGCAAAACGCGCCGTGGGCACGCCAAGCTGCACGAGCCTCTGTTTGGTCAGGACTTTGTCAAACGCGACGCGACTGGCTTCGGGGCCGCAGCCCGTGTAAGGCACGCCCAAGTCCTCGAGCCGCTGTTGAACGGCGCCGTCTTCGCCGTACGTTCCGTGCAAAGCCAGGAACACGACGTCGGTTTTTTCGGGAAGTTTCCAATGCGGATCGACCGGATCCAACTCCGCAACCGCATGGCCGAGCGAACGAAGCGCGGATGCCACAGCCTGGCCGCTGCGCAACGACACGTCGCGTTCGGCCGAAGGGCCGCCCAGCATCACGGTGATGTGCAGGCGACATGTCATAGCTTCGCCGGGACCGCGGAGTTCCGTTCAAGCGGTGTGGACGCCGGAAGCCCTGCTTTGCACGGCGCGATTTCGCCGATGATTTCCACTTCGGTCTCCAGCTCGATGCTTCGCGCAGAACGGGCCTTCTGTTTCACAAAATCGATCAACTCGAGCACGTCCTCGGCCGTGGCGCCGCCGTCGTTGACAATAAAATTTCCATGCACGCCGGAGATCACCGCGCCGCCGACGCGCGTGCCTTTCAAACCGAGCTCCTCGATCAATCGGCCAGCCGGGATGGACACGGGATTCTTGAACATGCAGCCGGCGCTGGGCGCGGCCGGTTGGGATTTCCAGCGTTTCTGGCTGCAGGCATTCATTTTGGCCGCGATCGCTTCCGGAGCTTCGGGCCGGGCTTTCAGCACCGCGCTCAAGGCGATGTGGTGCCGGAAGTGCGGGCAACCGCGGTATTCGACCTCGATTTCCTCAGCGCTCCGTTCCTGAACGCGGCCCGCGAAATCCATGAACCGCACGGATGCCACCATCTCGAACGTCGCCCCGCCCATCGCGCCGGCGTTCATGCGTAGCGCGCCGCCCACGCTGCCGGGAATGCCTTCGAGAAATTCCAGTCCGCTCAAGCCGTGCCGTTTGGCTTCGACGGCCACAGCCTTCAGCTTCGCGCCCGCACCGCACACCAATTCGGTTCCGCAAACTTCGATGCGGCAGAACTGCGGATGCGCCAGGGAAATCACCACGCCGCGAATGCCGCGGTCTTGAATCAACAGGTTCGAGCCACGCCCAAGCATCAAAAACGACAGCTCGTGTTCGGCGCAAAAATGCAGAACCGCGGCCAGATCCGCTTCTGAAGCCGGCTCCACGTAGAGATCCGCCCGGCCTCCGACGCGCAACGTGGTGCGTTTGGCCAAAGGTTCGTCGTGGCGCACGACCGAAGCCGGCGACAATCGGCGGGCCAGATCGGATGCCAGCGATTGCCTCCTCCCGGCCGCCGCCTGCTCCAACTGATCGGCCAGCGCGTGCGCCGCCTCGGTGATGTCACCGGCGCCGAGAAAAAGCACCAAATCGCCGAAAGCGATGTCGTTTCGGACTTGATCCGGAAGTTGGCCGAGTGTCGGAACGAGCTCCACGTCCTGTCCCTGCCGCCGGATCGCCCCGGCCAGCGCCGTGCTGTCGATGCCGGGAATCGGCGGTTCGCTGGCGGGATAGATCTCCGTCAGCCAGAGCCGGTCTGCCTCTTCGAAACAGGCGGCGAACTCGGCCATCAACTGTTGGGTGCGGCTGAACCGGTGCGGCTGGAATGCGACCAGCAGCCGCGCCGGCGCGAGTTCCTTCAGCGCCCGAAGAGTGGCGCGAATCTCGGTCGGATGATGTCCGTAGTCGTCGAAAACGCGGCAGCCTTCGTCGCGATACAACTCCTGTTGGCGGCGAGTGGCGCCGCGAAACGACCGAATCGCCCGAGCGATGGCGTCGGGTGGAAACTGAAGTTGGTGCAGCAACGCGACGACGGCAACGGCGTTGGAGACGTTTTGCCGGCCCAGCAACGCGGTCGTGAATTCGCCCAGGCGGGCGTCGCCGTGGAAGACTTTGAAAGGGGTAAGACGTGAGGCGTGAGGCGTGAGGCGTGACGCGTCGGTCAGGCATTCAACTCGATATTGCGCCCTGGCATGAAAGCCGTACGAGAGGGCGTTTGATTTCCCGGCGAATAACCGCGCCAGGCGTTCGTCGTCGGCGCAATAGATCAATCGGCCGGAGACCTGAGCGCCGAATTGTTGAAACGCGGCGCACACGCCATCGAGATCCGCGAAGTGATCCAGGTGCTCGGCGTCGAGGTTGAGAAGAATGGCATGCTCGGGTTGAAAATCAGCCAGCGTGCCGTCGCTTTCGTCCGCTTCCACGACAAAAAACGGCGCAGAGTCCGGACTTCCCCTGAATCTGGTAGGGACGGATTCCACTCCGTCCCTGACTTTACTCTGCGATCGGAAAGACAATTTCTGGGACGCGGTGGAACGCGTCCTTACCGGTTCATGGGCCGTACGCACGGTTCGAAAACCTTGGCCCTCTTCCTGAAGCGTTGCGTTCACGAATCGCGCGTGCGGCGCCAGTTGAGGAACTTCCGCTCCAATCGCATAACTCGGTGCGGCTCCCAGTTGCTCCAACGCATGCGCCGCCAGCGCCGAAGTCGTCGTCTTGCCGTGCATGCCCGCAATGCAAATCCCGCGCTGCCTGCGCAGCAGCGCCGCAAGGACCGCGCCACGCCGCGCCACCGGAACCCGGAGATCTCGCGCAGACAGCAATTCCGGATTGTCGTCCGGAATGGCCGAAGAATGGACAACCAGGAAAGGGCACGCCGCCTTGAGGCAGTCCGCGGAGTGAGTGCTCTGAACTGCGGCGCCGCGCTTCTGCAATTGGCGAGTCGCCTCGTTTTCGACGAGATCCGATCCGGCCACCTTGCAGCCCAGGTCCAGGAAAAGGTGCCCCAGGCCGCTCATGCCGCAACCCGCGGCGCCCACCAGATAAACCGTCGCGCCGGAGGCCTGCGTCTTCAGAAGCGCGTCCACTTCGGCTGGCGTCAGGGATTTCATTTCACTGCGAATGCGAGTCTGTTTTCGTCATTCCGGTCGAGAGCGGCCGAACTCTTACCGATCGCTTCGGGCAAAGGTTGCGTTTCCCGCTCGCTGATTCCGGGAAAGTTGATCATTTCCAAAATGCGCCCGGCGATTTCTTCCGCGGCGTGAGGGTAAAACCATCGTTCGAGCGCGCGGCTCATCTCGCCTCGCGCGGAAGTGTTCTCAACCAACTCCAGAACGTGGCGGCTCAGGATTTCGGGATTGACCGTCGATTCGGCGAGATGCACGGCTGCGCCCGTCTCAACGTAAGCCCGCGCATTATGAAATTGATGGTCGTCCGCCGCGGAGGGGTAAGGGATCAAGATCGTGGGCAACCGCATCGCGGCCAGTTCGGACAACGAAGAGGCGCCGGCGCGTCCAATCGCCAGCGTCGCGGCCCCCAAGGCCAGTTCCATTTCGGTCAAGAACGCGCGCACCAGAGCGCGCCGGCCGCTGGCCCGGTAGGCCGCCGCCACTCTCGCCTGGTCGGAACTGCCCGTGAGATGAATGAACTGCAGTTGCGGCGCCCGAGTCCCGATCTGCGCCAGCGACTGCGTCACCAACTCGTTGATGCGGCGCGCACCCTGGCTGCCGCCCATGATTAGCAGGACGGGCCGGTTCGGATCCAGGCCGAGCGCGACGCGGCACGCGCCGGCATCGGCGGGTTTGAATTGTGGGCGGACGGGCGTTCCCGTGATTCGGACGGCTTGCGTGAAAAGTCTCCGCGCCGAAGACGAAAACCCGACGAATGCTTCGTCCACGACAAAAGAGAGCCAGCGGTTGGCCCGGCCGGGAACGGCATTGGATTCGTGCAGGAACGTCGCCGCGCCTCGGAACCGGCCCGCCAGAATAGGCGGCGCGCTGGTGAAACCACCCATGGCCAGCACCGCTTGCGGGCGTCGCCGCGCGAAAAGCTTCGAGCACAGGCGAAAGGACTTCCAGAACCCGCGGACAAACGCGAGCCCCGCGCCATTTTGCAGCGCCACGGCAGGCAACGTTTCGATGGCGAATTCGGGCGCGGCCTGGACGGCCAGTTGATCCACCTCTTTGGCGGAAACCAGCAAGGTCACGGGACACGACCGCTGGTGCAGCGCCTCGGCGACGGCCATTCCCGGGAACAAATGTCCTCCTGTTCCGCCACACGCGATGACAACGGACGGGATTGGCTCTGGCATTCGCATCAAGGCGTCTGAGGGGCGAAGATTTCTTTCGACGAGTAACGTTCCGATTCGACGGCGACCGGGTCTCGCACGTGGCGTGCGATGCTCATGATCAGGCCCACGCAAGTGAGCATGAGCAACAGATTCGACCCGCCGTAACTGATGAACGGCAGGGGCAGCCCTTTGTTCGGAAAAACTCCGGTCACCACGCCGATGTTGATCAACGCCTGGAATCCGATCAGAAAAACAATCCCGGAGCCGAGCAGCATTCCGAAGGAGTCCCGCGAATTCCAGGCGATGTACACCCCGCAAAGGACGAGCACGATGAAAAGTACGACAATGCTCAGCGTCGCCACGGCGCCGAGTTCTTCGCCAATGACAGACAGAATGAAGTCCGTTTCATGTTCGGGAACGAATCCGAGCTTCTGTCGTCCATTTCCTAAACCCAACCCAGTCCATCCTCCGGTGCCCAGCGCCAGCCGCGCTTGCCAGGCCTGGAAACCGACGCCTTCCTTGTGCGCTTCCGGATGAAGCCAGCTTAAGATTCGGCCGAGTCGGACCGGATCGTGCCAGAGTGAATAAGCCAGCCCGCAAACCGCCGCGCCGACTGGCGGAACCAAATACATCCAGCGAACCCCCGCAATCAGCAACATCACGCCGGTGGTCGCGGCCAGAAGCACGGTCGTGCCGCGGTCGGGTTCGACAAAGACAAGCGCCAGCACGACGCTGATGAGCAGCCCCGGCAGGAGCAACCCGCGTTTGAACGTCCCCATGAGGTGCTGGTTGCGGTCCGCGTAATGAGCGATCGCGATAATGAGCGCGAGTTTGGCGGCTTCGGAAGGCTGGAATTTCGCGAAACCCAAATCGAACCAGCGCCGGGCGCCTTTGATTTGCACGCCGATGCCGGGAACCAAAACCAGACCGAGGATCACGATGGCCGCCGCCAGCAACAGCCAGGCAATCTTCTTGAGCCGGCGATAGTCCATCCAGGCCGCGACCGCGCAGGCCATCAACCCGATGCCGCACCAGACCAGTTGCATGAGCAAATAGCGCGCGCCGCCGTGATTCATGCCGGCGCTGTAGAGGATGACGAGACCCAGCGACAAGAGCGCGCCCACACAAACCACGAATAAGGTCGCCGCGGTTTTCATCCCGGCTACTGTCTCGGCTTCGACAAGGGCGCGCTGGTCGGAGAGGCCATCAGAGTGGAACTGGGATTGGTGGCTCCGGCCGAAGCGCCACCGGCCTTTTGCGGCGCAGGCAGTTTGAGTTTCTTTCCCACCAACAAACGGTCCGTCTTCATGTTGTTGGCCGCCTTGATCGCTTTGATGGTGGTCTTATACTCCTTCGCGATTTTGGCCAATGTGTCACCCGCTTTGACCACGTAAACCGTCGAGGTGCCATCCGCCGGTTCGGCGACGCCTAAACCACCCGTCGTGCTTGCCGCCGGAGCGGCCGGTGCCGGGATCATGATCTTCTGGCCGATGCGAAGCCGCGTCGGTTCCAGCCCTTCGTTCGCTTTGTTGATAGCGGCGACGGTGACGCCGTGCGCCGTGGCGATCTTGCCAAGCGTGTCGCCCTTCACGATCGTGTATTCCTTCGCCTGAGCCTGAGTCTCGGCAACCAGAGGCGGGGCCGTCGTCGTCAAAGCCGGAGGCGGCGCCGACGTGGCGTGAGCGAGATCAGTCGGAACGAAGACGTTCGTCTGCGGGGGAAGATTCGTGGAAGGAAGGTCGCGCGAGCTGGTGTAAAAGCCGGAATCGAGCTTTGGCACTTCGTCATTCGTAGCGGTGAGCGTTCCGGGCGGCTTGGCGCCCGCGGTCTTATCCGCGTCCGGTCGGCAGCCGGATTGCATGAGCAGGCCGGTGAAGATAAAGGCGTGCAGAGCGATGATGGTGAAGACGGCAATGCGGACCGTGGATTTGCCCTGAGACTTGTGCTGCTGCAACGATCCCTGGGGGATTAACGGGCTGGGAGTATTCATGGACTTATGGCGATTATCGTGGGTTGAATGAGGATTTCACGAAGAATGATTCGCAGCGAAGTTTTCCTTCGAGAAACTTCGTGGCGAAATGGTTTGGGCGTCGTTCTCGTTTGCGACTGAACCGCTGTTCGCAACGGTGCTACCAGCAGTAGTATTGCCACTGACGGCATTTTGATTCAAGGATCGGGCGACCTGCTCCACCGCCTGGCGAAACACTTCCCCCCGATGTGCGTAGCTCTGAAACATATCGAAGCTCGAACAGGCGGGTGAGAGCAGTACGACGTCGCCTGATTGTGCACACTCAAATGCTCTGGAAACTGCTTCTAACAACGATTCCACCAGGGTGCAAGGAGTAAAAAGACTCCACGCCGCGCGAATTTTTTCCCGGGTTTCTCCCAGCAAAAACGCGTGTTTCACGCGCTGGGCCAGCAGTGGTCCGATGTCGTGGTAAGCCAGCCCTTTGTCTTTGCCGCCGGCAATCAGAAGCACGTTCGCGTCGCCGGAACGCGGGCCTGGCATCGCCAGCAGCGCTTTCTGGAGCGCGTCCAGATTGGTGGCCTTCGAGTCGTTGACAAACCGCACCTGGTTGATCTCGGCCACGATCTCGCACCGGTGCGGAGCGGGCGCGTAATTCCGCAGGGCTTCCTTCATTTGTTCCAGCGGCAGCCGCAACACCCGGCCCACCGCCAGGGCCGCCATCAAGTTTTCCGCGTTGTGAGGGCCGCGAATCCGGCATTCCTCCATGTCCAGCAACGGACCCGCCCAGTCGGGCAATCGGCTGATCAACAACCCCCGGTCCAGGTAAAGGTCCGCGCGCCGGTTGTTCGCGCTGAAGGTGACGATTTTGGATGGGACCGTCATTCCGAGGGATCGAATGTAAGCCAGGGCTTCGGTCTGGATGATGGCCCAGTCAAACGCCTGTTGATTCTGGAACAACCGAGCTTTCGCGCGCGCATAGTCTGCCAGGGAAGCGTATCGATCCAGATGGTCCGGAGTAATGTTCAAGAGCACGGCCACCGCCGGGCGGAAATACTGAATCGTCTCCAGTTGAAAGGAGCTGACTTCCAATGTCAGAAAATCCAGATCGCGAGTTTGCTCGATCACCTCGCAAACGGGCCGGCCAATGTTGCCCGCCGCGAGCGTCTTGCGGTGGCAATGCGTCAGGAGACGCTCGACCAGTTCGGTCGTGGTGGTTTTGCCGTTCGTGCCGGTGATCGCGATGTTCAGACAAAGCGCGTGCTGGCAGCCCAGTTCCAACTCGCCAATCACCGGGATGTTCCGCTGCCGAATCTCGCGCATCAGGTTCGATTCCGCAGGAACACCCGGACTGGTTACGGCCAGATCGAACATTCCGGACGGAACTCGTTTGCATCCCAGGAAAACCTCCACGCCCAGGCGCTGCAACGCTTCCGCCTCGGTCCGCAACGCGCCGGAATCCACCCCATCCAGCGCCGCCACCTGCGCGCCGCCCTGGCGCAACAATCGCGCCGCGGCGCGTCCGCTGATGCCCAGGCCAACGACCAGGACGCGTTTATCGTTCAGAGCAAGCACAGTACTTAGGGTTAACGGAGTTTCAAGGTGCTCAACGCGACCACGGCACAGAGCACGCAGAGGATGTAGAATCGGGTCACGACTTGCGATTCGTACCAGCCTTTCTTCTCGAAATGGTGATGCAGCGGCGCCATCAAAAAAATGCGGCGGCCGGCGCCATACTTCCGCTTCGTGTATTTGAAATAACCCGTCTGGCAAACGACGGAGGCCGCTTCGAGGACAAAGACTCCGCCGGCGATCAACAGCACAAACGGTTGATGAATCAACACGGCAAGAATGCCCAAGGCACCGCCGAGGGCCAGCGAACCGGTATCGCCCATGAACATCTGCGCGGGGTGGCAGTTGAACCACAAGAATCCCAGACCGGCTCCAATCATCGCCCCGCAAAAGACCGCCAGTTCCCCCGCCCCCGGAACGTAAGGCACCTGCAAAT
>VHCZ01000026.1 GCA_016871535.1 Verrucomicrobiota bacterium | reverse complement strand
TGCCTTTGAGCCGGACGGCGACGCGGGGAGCCGAGCCTTCGTTGCGAAACACCCCGGCCACTTCGTTCAAATTATTCATCACTACGTCCAGGTCCCCGTCATTGTCCAGGTCCGCCAGCGCCATGCCGTGTGAGACGCTCTTGGCGTCGAAGCCCCACGCGACGCTAACGTCCTCGAACGTCAAGTCGCCAAGGTTCCGGAAAGCGACGTTAGGCGAATCCAGCCGTGGAAACATTTTGCGCAACGCCAACTGCTCCGGAATGGACAGTTTCTTCGCGGCTTTCACGGCTTCCGCGCGTCGGGCGACGTCCGCGTTCATCATTTCGAGTTCGTGGCCGGTGGTGATGAGCAGATCCTCGTACCCGTCCAGATCGACATCGAGAAAGGTTGGACTCCAAGACCATTCCGAAGCCTGGACGTTGCTAAACTGCGCGATTTCGGCGTAGGTGCCGTCGCCGTGATTGAAGAACAGCGTGTTCCGGGAGTACTGGGGCCGATTGTCGATTTCCCCGACTTTCGAAAACACCGACATGATGTCCCCGATCTGGATGTGCCGCTTGGGATGAAACCGGCTCAGCATGTCCGCGACGAAGATTTCGTCATAACCGTCGCGGTCCAAGTCCGCGAAATCCACGCCCATTGAGAACTGACATGTATTCCGAAGGGCCAGGCGCGAGACGGCTTGAAATCGCGTGCCTCCAAGGTTGATCCATATTCGATCCGGCGAACTGAAGTCGTTGCAGACGTAGAAATCAGGAAGACCATCGCCATTGATATCGCGGAACATCACGGAGAGTCCCCAGTCGTAGGGCGGGATGCTCAAGGGCTGGCCGTCTTCGTCCAGGAAATTGCCCTGAGTAAACGGGATGGAAACGAATTTGCCGTTGCCGTCGTTCCGAAAAAGCGCGTCCACCTCGCCGTGCTCGACAATCTTCCTGTTATAGTCCAGCGAATATCTTCCCACCAAGTCCGGTTCAGCCGCAGATCGACCGTCCACCGTCATGACGACGAGTTTCCCATTGGCGTCCGGCTTGACGTGCATGCGAGTGTTGGGCATGTCGCGGATGGTCGTCGTGCGGTAATTCGCAATGTAAAGGTCGAGGTCTCCGTCGCCATCGATATCAGCCAGGGCGAGCGACATGGCGCCGCGGGCGGGGTTCAGAGGTGTTGGAGAGGGCAGGGGAGTGAACCGTCCCTTGCCGTCGTTGAGGAAGATGCGCGTTCCGCCACCGACGGAATTGACGATCAAGTCCAGGTCGAGGTCCCCATCTAGATCGGCGAAGCAAGCCCCCGTGGCGTCGAGGTCCGCGCACGCGACTCCCGCGGAGGAAGTGATGTCCGTGAAGCGCCAGTCGCCGCGATTGCGATACAGCACATTCGGCCCGTCGAGACCGCAGAAGTAGAGATCGCACCAACCGTCGCCATCGACGTCACCGGAGGCGACCCCGGAGCCGTTCAGATAAATCTGGTTCGTGACATAGCGGCTTTGCGCCAGGCGATTTGTGAATGCGACGCCGGTGAGATTGGATGGAAGTCGTGTGAAGCCTGGCTTGCCTCCGGCGGGCGGCGTTAGCTGTGCGGTTCTGTACCCCGCGTGCGATTGCCAATGGGAGGCGTGGGTAGCCAAAACGAAGACCAGAAGGGACCAGAATGGGTGAAGCACGGTGAGGGTTGTTAGCCGAAGGAATTCGGTCGAAGACTTGATAAAGGCTCGCAGATCGACTGAAAGTCGGCGGCGCGGCAGCGCAGCCCTACCGCGCTCATGGGAAAGATTCCACTGGCCTTGGCCGCGATAAGCTGATCTCTCGTTTTCGTCCATCAGCAAATCACGGCGGTTTTTGAGGCGCGCCGGCTAGTGATGTGTCTCACAAATGGCTGGAGTTATGCCGCAAGGGATTTTGGCCTCCCGCGAGGCGCGAGCGAGGCGCATACCCCTGGTGGGTCTGTAAGGCGCGAGCAACGAATCGGGAGGCCAAAAGACCTGCGGCCCGAAGGGTCGCGCCGAAAACGGTCTGGAGCTGCGTTGCTCCTCGGTCGCAGAACACTGGGGCTATGCTCCCTCGTCGCGCCTTGCCCCAGGCCGTTTTGGGCGCAACATAACTCCAGCCATTTGTGAAACACATCACTAGACTTTGCCTTTGCCGTAGTAAACCAACTCGAAAAACAGCGCGGTTTGCTCGCCGCCCTCGACACGTGCCGGGATCTTAAGAATCACGCTTTTGTGCTCCGGGGCCGGTTCGTTCATTTTCGGCGCTTCGCTCCCGACCGACGAAACAGGCCGGAGACTGAGAATGACGGGGTGATCCGATGGAGTGCCGGACCGGCTGGCTCTAACCAGCGTCTTGTAGTCGGTGATTCCGTCCGGTTTGACGTCCTTCTTGGCTGTGACCAGCACGGCGAAATAGTTGAACTCGGAAGTGCCCAGATGATTGCCGTCCTGGGGCTGCAGGCCGAAGCGCATCGTGTACACTCCCGCAAAGAGTTCGGCGTCTTTGTAGTCTCGCGTGTCGCTGCCGACGGCCACGACGCCGAGCAGCGTGCTTTGCTTGATGGCGTCCATGGCGGCCGAGGGAGAGGCAGGTTCCGATTGCAGGGGAACCTCAGCGCTCAGCCAGAATTCAAACGCCGCTTTGTCGCCGTCGAGCAACTGAATGGCGGTCGGTTGGAGGGTTTTTCGAATCGACTCATCGATTGCGCTCGGCGGATCCTTTTTCACCACTTTGAGCGCCAGTCCTCCGGCCTGCAGCGCGCTGGTCTGGCAAAGGCACGCGAGCGCAGCGAATAGACGCAGAGTGCTCAAGCTTCGTTTCATGTCCGGTCAGTCAGTTTACAGATAGAGAATTCTCGGTCCGATTTGGACGCGGAACGCTAAAACAAACAGGCCGGAAACGCAATCGTTTCCGGCCTGTTGAAGAAGGAATAGGACCTTATCGGGTGAACGTTCCAAGGAACGCGCTTCGCGCGCCGATGGATTTCCACGTCAGGCCCAGACCGGTGCCGGTGTAGCTGGCGACTTCGGTGTAGGCGGGATGGGCGGTCACGTCGGCGAGCGGCGGATAAAACGTTTCTTCGTTGCCGCAGACGTGATCTTCGTCACCGAAACAACGGGTGGAGATGGCGACGAGGCCCGGTACCTTCACCGAGGCACAACCCGCTTTTCCGCAACCTCCGACGTTCATCTCGATGGACGAGGTCTTGACTTCCGTCACCTCCGAGATCAACCGGCCCGCCATCGACTTCGCCAGATCGGTGAGCGCGAATATCTGTTGCGCGTCCGCCCGGGAATCGACGATGAGCACGGCCTTGCCTGTGCGAGGTTGATAGCGCAAGTCGCCGAGCGTGTCATCGGTCTGAACGACAGCGATGACATTCATGCCGTCCAGCGCCGTGCCGCGCCAGACGCCCTGGCGAATCTTCCACACCAGGATGGCTTCCTTGCCGGTCAGCCCCATTTCTGCGTTGGCAAAACAGGGGCCCGTGAAGACGTCGCACGACCGCACTTCGAGGTATTCACCGGAAATGGTCGGGGACGTTTGTTTGGCGGCGGCCACAGAAATCGCCATGGCGGCGAGCAGCGCGCCGGTCAGAAGTGTTTTTCGCATAGTAAGTCCTGTGAGTTGCTCTGAACGAATTAGTCGTCAAGGCTAACTTATATGGCAGGACCTTCCGGCGCAACATTCCTTTTTGCCGACGGGCTGGCCGTCCGGGCCGAAGCTCTCGTGGGTCTGCCCGCACCAGAAGAGGCCGCTGGAGAATTCGTCATCCTCCTGGCCCAAATCCTGGTGGAACATTTCCTTGCTGCGCAGATGCCGGCAGGGAACGCGGATATTGAAACTGTTTTCTTCGTTGTTCATGCATTCCTCCCTCAGGCGATTCCAGCCGCGGCCAGGATCGCGCGTTTGACGGCGACTTTGACCAGTTGCACTTTGTAGCCGTTTCCACTGAGCGGTTTCGCGCCCTGCGCCGCGGCTTCGCCGCATCTTGCTGCGAGCGCGGCATCCACTCTGCCGGACAAGGCGCCGCTGGCGCCCGCCGAAGGCCAGGGCGTTGGAGCAACGTGGCCGAGAACGACGCTGGCGTTGGAGGCGGCGCCGCCTTTCGACTCGAACGCGACTGTCGCCGTGACGTACGGCCAATCGAGACCATACCGGTGGCGAACTTCATAGGTCGCGTTTTTCAAGCCGCGGACGGGAATCTCAATGTCGGTTACGATTTCGTTTGGCCTGAGCGCAGTCTCGCGTTCATTCTCCGCTTTGGGAGTGCGGAAGAAGTCTTTGGCCGCGATGGACCGCGTGCTTTTGTTTGGCCCGGCGACTTTGATCGTCGCGCCCAACGCGGTCAGCGCGGGGCCAAGGCTGGAAGCGCTCACGAAATAGGCCGGCCCTTCGTTGCCGAAGATGGCGTGGTATCGGTTGTCACCGTCCTTCACGAGCGAGGCGTCCCCCTGCTTTCCGAACAAACCGAAACCATTCCGGTAGTACCAGCAACGCGGACGCTGGCAGAGGTCTCCGCCAACCGTGCCCACCGAAATAATCTGGGGGCTGCCGATGCTCTTCACTGCCGTCACCAGCGCCGGGAAGTTTTCTTTGATCCCGGAATGCGCCGCCAACTCGGAGAGCGTCGTCATTGCGCCGACGCGCGCGACTTTGTTCTGAATTTTGATTCCCTTCAGCGCCGAGATGTTTCTCAAACTGACGACGCGTTTGGGCGCGGTGATGTGCTGTTTCAGCGAAGTCACCAGGTCGGTGCCTCCGGCGAGGATTTCGGTTTCGCCCCATTGCTCCGCCAACAGCGCGGCGGCGGCGTCCAGTTTGGTCGGGGCTGCGTATTCAAATGATTTCATTATACAATGCCTCCTTTCTGCAACGCCGCGATCACGCGGTCAGGAGTTAATGGCAAGTGCGGGACGCGTACGCCGCAGGCGTTGGCGACCGCGTTGGCGATGGCCGCACCGGGTGAGATCACGGGCGGTTCGCCCAATCCAATCACACCCCGGTCTTCGTAAGCTTTGCTCGTCATCATGTGAACCTTCAGCTTTCCGACGTCTTTCAAGCCGGCGAGGCGATAGAATTCCATGTCCGCATTCAGCATGCGACCGGTCTTGAAGTCATAGACCGCTTCTTCGTAGATCGCATAGGCGATCCCCATGATCATCGAACCATAGACCTGGCTTTCGGCGGTCTTGAGGTCAATGATCAAGCCGCAGTCCTGCACGCCCACCATTTCGTTGACGGTCACGACGCCGGTCTCGATATCGACCGACACATCGGCCATTTGCACGCCGCCGACGCCCTGACTGATGAAGCCTTGCTGTTCGCTGGGGCCGGGATCGTTCAGGCCGCGTTTGGTGATGGAATTCACACCGAGAAGCGCGCACGCGTTTTTCCACGCGATACGGTTGTTTGGCTTGTCGATCTGGCGAATGTAACCGTCGCTCGCTTCGAGGGCATCTGCTTGCACGCCGAGCTTCGGAGCAACGACGGCCAACAGCGCATTCAAAGCATCCGTGCTCGCCAACCGCGAAGCGGTTGAAACACCGCCCACGGTAGTGCTTCCACCCGATCCGCCTGAAGCCGGGTAACTATTCCGCCCGATCTCAACCTTCACGGCTTCCAGAGGCAATCCGAGGGTTTCGGCGACCACGATTGCAATAACCGTTCGCGTGCCGACTCCCAGATCCTGCGACCCGGTTTTCGCTTCCACAGAGCCGTCCGGATTGATGGTCACGTCGCATTCGGATCGATGGCCACGACCGCCCCAGGTGTGCATGGACATGCCAAGGCCGCGTTTGATAGAGCCGGGCTTCGGGTCGCCGCGCAAATGAGCCTTTTGTTTGTAGCCAATCAAGTCGGCAGCAATGTTGAGCTCTTCCTTGTACACATCGGGACGCGCGGTGAGTTCGGCGTTCTTCAGGAAAAACTGCAGTTCGTCCATCTTCAGCGCAGCGGCCGTGTCGGCAAACGCAGACATGGTCAGGAAGCACTGTTGCGGGTGATTGGGCGCGCGCCACGCCGCAGCCGGACCGCGGTTGGTGGCAATTCGTTTCACGCTCAGCCGGATGTTGGGAATCTTGTCTATGACGTAAGGGACTTGCTGCGGGATGCCACCGCCCGGACCTGCCGTGCCCCAAACTTCGGCATCGATGGCGGTGATAGTGCCGTCCTTCGCCGCGCCGACTTTGATCTTGGCGTAAGCCGACGGCCGATTTCCCGCGATCATCAACTCTTCATCGCGGTCCAGCATGAGTTTCACGGGACGACCGGCCTGTTTGGAGAGCGCGGTGCTCGCGACGCCCCAGGTTCCCGGATTGAATTTGGAACCGAAACCGCCACCCATGTGCTGGCAATCCACATGAATGCTGCTTCGCTGCAATCCACCGGAAGCGTCCGTCATGCTCACGTCCGCGTAGCTGGACACCGCCTGAGTCGAAGGCCAAAGGGTGAGCTTGCCGTCGTTCAGTTCCGCAACCTGTCCGTGGGATTCAAGGCAACAATGGGTAATGACGGGGATGCCGTATTCGCCTTCGATCTTCACGTCCGCCTTGGCCAGGGCTTCCTCGACGTTTCCGACGTTGCGTCCGCCGGGCTGGCCTTGGAAGAGTTGAGGATCCCGGTCGTTGGCTTGATGCGGCATCGGGACATACTGAACTTTGACTCGAGAGGCCGCTTCTTTAGCGATCTCTTCGGTGTCCGCCGCGATGGCGGCGACGATCTGGCCGACGTACTGGATTTTCCCATTCCCGGCCTGGTCTTTGCCGATTGAATTGGGATTCTCCCAGGTCGCCTGGACACCCGGTAGGCTCTTCGCGCCGCTGAAATCGACGCTGACCGCTTCCGCGCGGGCGTGAGGTGAAGTAATCAATTTCGCCCAGAGCATTCCGGGGCGATTGATGTCGTAGGCGTATTTAGCCGCGCCGGTGGCCTTGGCCGGGCCGTCGAGGCGGTCGATGCGCTTGCCGATGAGTTTGCGCTTATCTTGCGCAGGCCATTTTGCAGTAGCCATTAGGCGCCTCCTTTCATGCTCTTCGATGCTTCGACGACGGCTTCTGCCATGTGGGTGTAGGTTCCGCAGCGGCAAAGGTTGCCGCCGAGGCCCGCCTGCGCGTGTTCGAGCGTGGGGTTAGGATTCAATCTGAGGAACGCGGTGCTTGCGACGACGAAACCCGGCGTGCAAAAACCGCACTGTTGCGCGTCGTGTTTCACGAACGCCTTCTGGACTGCGCTCATCCTGGCAGGTGTGCCCAGACCCTCGATGGTCGTGATAGCGCGGCCTTCGGCCTCGATCGCGAGCATCGAACACGAATAGACCGGATGGCCATCCACGATGACCGTGCAAGCGCCACACGTGCCGCGGTCGCACACTTTCTTGGAGCCGGTGAGATCGAGACGATTGCGCAAGGCATCGAGCAGCGTGACACGCGGTTCGACGCTGAGTTTCTGATTCTTGCCGTTGATTTTTAGGGTGATGGGGATTTCGCCGGGGCCCTGGATTGCTGATCCTCGTGCCGCTGCTTCCGCCGAGGGAACAGCAGGGGACAACAGGCCTGTGGCCATGCTGCCGACGCTGAGGCCTTTGAGGAAGCCGCGCCTGGAGACTCCGGAGACTTGGGACGGTTCGAGTTTTTCGGACATGGTCGCCTTTCTTTTGGATAGGTGCTACGCCGAGCCAGAAGTTGGCTATCGAACGCTGCCGACGACAGCACGCCTGGTTCGCGCGAAATCTTGGCTAATTCAGTGTGAGAGGTTTCTAACACCGGGCCCTGGACCGCGCAAGGTTTTTTGGATTTCACGCCCGGATGTCGTCTTCGCGGCAACGATGCGCGGAGGCGTGGATCAGTCACAAGACGTTAATCAGCGGCGGGAATCAGATGGGAGTTCAGCGCGGCGTATCCTTGTTGATAGCCGCCTCGCGCCGTTTCAGCGGACTGGAGGCAATCAAGAGACTGCGTTCGCGCAACTGTTCCAGCAACTTGACCTTGTCGGAAAAAGGCAGCGCGGAAAGCTTGCGACGCATAACCCGCTTGCTTTCCAGGATTCCTCGCAGTCGTTCGCTCATGAATTGTCTTTGAGAAATTTATCGCCGAATCGCGGTGAAAACCACGCTGGCTCAGGGCACGCTCCACGAAACCAGCATACTCCTGAAACTGGAGCTCGGTAGCTCTCACGTCTTTGTCGCCGGGCAAAATAACGAATGACACTGGGGCGTTGGTCGTCTGTGCCGCCAACCCATTCACGGAAACACGGTATCGTTGACGCTGCGGCGTGGTCGCGCAGCCCGACAAGATCACTGCGGCAACAACCGAGGCGAGAATGACGATGTTCTTCATGGCGTGAGAGGGCTAACGTCCAAGCTCAGCGACGGCCTCGGCGGCGGCGGTGGAGCGCACGGAGCGCTCACGAATTTCCGCGATGCTCGAACGGACGGCGGAGAAGCCGTTCGCTGCAGCGCCTCGGCATCCGCTACCTGATCGGCGGCGGCGGTGGGCCATGGTGTATCCGCACATCTGGCTGCGGTCGCGCTGCTCGTTTCCGCTTCAACTCAGCATTCGCTGCGACAAGGCGCTGATCCTCCTTCTGAAGAGTCTCTATCGTGCTCATCTGCCGAGAAAGAGCCTGATCCTGCCTCTCCGAGGATGCTTGATATGCCTCCACCTGCTCGCGAACGAGAGCCAATTGGTTACGAAGCGCTGTACTAACCGGAGGCTGAGTGTTTTCGATTATGAGGTCATCGAGCTTCTGGAATTGGTCAATCATGCCCATAGTGAAATATTGCCGACAGTGTTAATAGACGCAGTGCAGTTGCGGTTTATCAGGACGAGGCGTTAAGGATACTCCACTGCGCTTTTGTCCGGTCCAATAAATCGCTTTGGCTTGACGTTGGCACAAAGTAAGTGTGTGAGCTGGAGCCGTCAAGGAGAAGGCCGGTCCAGAATTCCGAGACGGAACGCTCCGGATAAACCGCAGTGGATTGCGCTTTATCCGGTGACGATTGGACCGGCCAAAGCGCAAGAGAATCGGAGCGACACGAATGTCGGCGTTACGCGGCTGCAACGTGAGTGGATTGAGTGGAACGGAATTTTCTTTGGACGCCGGGCGCTTTCTGAGAAATTGCCGCAGCTATGTTGTCTTCGGCGAGCGGGGCCTCGACGCCAACGGGCGGGAATCTGGACGCGTGGTTCAAGCCGCAACGATTTGCCGGCCTGCTGGCGCTTTTGGTCCTGGCCGCTTTTCCGGATGTCATCTTCGGCTCGCGGACTTTCTTCCATCGGGATTTTGCGATCTTTGGTTATCCGCTGGCCCACTTTCATCGGGAGAGCTTGTGGCAAGGGGAAATCCCGTTGTGGAATCCGTTCAACAATTGCGGCCTGCCTTTTCTGGCGCAGTGGAACACGATGACGCTGTATCCGCTGTCGCTGTTCTATGTGCTCTTTCCGTTGTCCTTGTCGCTGGGCGTTTTCTGCGTGCTGCACCTTTATCTGGCCGGGATCGGAATGTATTTTCTTGGCTTTCAGTGGACCGGAAATCGGTTGGCGGCAGCGGTGGCGGGAATTGCCTTCGCTTTCAATGGACTCACGTTGAGTTGCCTGAAATGGCCGAATAACATCGCCGCGCTCGCCTGGATGCCCATTGTGGTCCTGCTCGCGCAAAAGGCGTGGCGCCAGGGGAGACGCGCGATCCTTCTGGCCTCCCTGGCCGGCGCCGCGCAGATGTTGACGGGTGGTCCGGAAATCATTCTGTTCACCTGGGTGATCGTTTCTGTGCTGTGGATCGCCGATCTGGTTGGATCAAGGGATTCTCGCCCTCTTCACGAAAGGGAGGAGAGGTCAGGGGAGCGGAGGTCGGACGGAATTGGCGCTGAATCTCCTCGCATCGATTCGCGAGGCAAGATGCCTCTCGAACCGGCAGGCTGGAAGCCTGCCCTACGTGGGCGCAAACGCGTCTTCCTCAGATTCGCCGGCATCCTTTTTCTTATCGCAGGCCTCACCGCGGCGCAGATGTTGCCGTTTTTCGATTTGCTCGCGCATTCGCAGCGCGACGCGGAATACAGCGATACGTCGTGGCCGATGCCACTGTGGGGTTGGACCAATTTCCTCGTCCCGCTCTTCCGATGTTTTCCTTCGTACCACGGCGTGTTTGCTCAGCACGGCCAATACTGGGTTTCGTCGTATTACGCCGGAATTGGCGTGCTCCTGCTTGCGGGAGTGGGGTTCGCAAGAATCCGTGATGCGAGGCTCTGGGTTTTGACGGGGATGATGATTCTGAGTTTGGCGCTGGCGCTGGGGGACCCAGGTTATCTTTACCGAGTTCTGCGGGAGTTGTTTCCGCCGCTCCAAATCGTCCGCTTTCCCATCAAGTTCGTGGTGATCGCAAGTTTTGCCTTGCCGCTGTTGGCGGCGTTCGGAATTCAAGCACTGCGGAATGCGTCGAGTCGAGATGGGAGTCGTTGCCAGGAAGCGGACGGAGAAACCGAGCGACTCCTCACCCCGGCCCTCTCCTCGACCGAGGAGGAGAGGGAGAAGAACGCAGATCGGGTCAACGGCGCAACGCGTAAGCGTGACTCGGCGCCGTCAGGGCACCGCGAAACGCTTCTCATTCCAATGGTGCTCTTCGGCGCAACCTGCCTCGTGCTCATCGGCGCGATCCTTTGGTTTGCGCGCACACATCCTCTGCCGACCGACCAGTGGACAGCCACCTGGCAAAGCGGACTCAGCCGAGGGGGCTTGCTGGTCCTGATCATGGCAGCGACGGCAGGCCTTGGCTCGCGCTGGTGGGGGGCTTCTCCGATTCCGAGCCTGAGTTTAGTCGCGCTGCTCTGGCTGGATGCGATGACGCACGCGCCGCGCTTGAATCCCACGATCGAGCCGTCGGTGTATGAGGCCAGTCTCGCGAAGGACCATTTGAAGCTCGCGCCCGAACCGAAGCTGGGCGAATCGCGCGCCATGATCAGTCCGCTCGCCGACTTTCGGCTGAACCATCTCGCGATCACGAACGCGGTCGATGACGTGCTTTACAGCCGGCTGTCGTTGTTTGCGAATGCCAACTTGCTCGATTCGATCCCCAAACTGGACGGGTTCTTTTCGTTGTACGTGCGGGAGGAAAGCCGCGTGCGCGCCCTTCTCTACGCGACGACGAATGCCTCGGTTCCGGCGCTGGAAACTTTTCTGGGAGTCTCCCAATTCACGGCGGAAGACAAAGTCATTCATTGGAAGCCGCGGAGAAACTTTCTGGCTTTCGCGACTGGCGGGCAAACGCCTGTTTTCGCGGACGACACGGAGATTCTTCGCGCGATGGCCGCGCCGGGTTTCGACGCCGCGCGCAGCGTGTATTTGCCAACACCAGCGAGCGCGCAAACCGCCGTGACAAATTCCGCGGGCGTGCAGGTTCAAGTAACGCAAATCCGCGCTCACGAGATCCTCCTGACTGTTGAAGCCGACGCGCCTGCGTGGGTGGTCGTTGCGCAGGCGTTTTATCATCCGTGGAAGGCCTACGTTGATGGAAAACCCGCGAAGTTGTGGCGGGCGAACTACGCCTTTCAAGCTGTCGAGGTGCCGGCGGGGCGCCACGCCGTGCAAATGGAATACGTGGACAATGCCTTCCGTGCCGGCACGGCGCTTTCGGTGCTGAGCCTGCTGGCTTGCGCGTGGCTGTGGATGAAGTGGAGCCTGACTTGAAATGTGAGGCCTCATTGTTGCCCGGTGGTAGCGCAGATTTTCAATCTGCCGTATCGCGGAATTGCATTCCACCAGAGCCCGGAAACCTCCAACGCCCTGGAACTCGCCGGAGCGCCGCCGATTGCAAATCGGCGATGCAGCAGAGTTCAACTCTGCGCTGCCGGCTCGCCGGACAAAACCGAGGCGTTATCTTGAAATGAAACGAGCCGCCTCCACTCAGTTGAACCGCGAAGGCACGCCAATGAACGCCAATGAAATCAAAGATGCTTGGTTCACTCCGGCGCGCTTCGCCCTGTTGCTCGCGCTCGCCATCGTCTGCGCTTTTCCCAAGGTCGCGCTGGGAATCCACACTTTTTTTTATCGCGACTTCGGCGTGTTGGCTTACCCCATGATCTTCTATCATCACGAGAGTTTTTGGCGTGGGGAATGGCCGCTTTGGAATCCGCTCAGCAACTGTGGCGCGCCGTTCCTCGCCCAGTGGGGAACGATGGCGCTGTATCCCTTCTCGTTATTCTATGTGGTGCTGCCGTTGCCGTGGTCGCTGAATTTCTTTTGCCTCGCGCACTTGTTCTGGGCCGGGCTGGGGATGTATTTTCTGGCGTTCCGATGGACAGAGCATCGATTGAGTGCGAGCGTGGCCGGCGTGGCGTTTGTCTTTAATGGCATCACGCTATCCTGCCTGAACTGGCCGAACTACGCCGTCGCGTTGGGCTGGATGCCGTGGGTTGTGCTGTGGACCGAACGCGCCTGGCGCGAAGGCGGAAGGACACTGATCGTGGCGGCTTCGGCCGCGACCATGCAATTGCTGGCGGGCGTTCCCGAAATCGTCCTGCTCACCTGGCTACTCTTATTGGTTCTCTGGACCGCAGACTCCCGGATCGTTCATCGCCGTTTGCAGTGGCTGCGTCGCGCGTTTCGAATGGCGCCTTCCCCCTCACCATTTCCCTCTCCCTCAGGGAGAGGGGAAAATACATCCCGCGCTTGCAGCGACCTGGCACGTTCGACTTCTCAAAGCGTCGAAGTCAATGCTCCCTCTCTCCAAGGGAGAGGGCAGGGTGAGGGGGAAGGCGTGTTCCACATCCACGACAGCTCAGCCGCCGACGGTAACGGTGGTTCAGCCTGGCTTCACATAGTGCGACCCGCTGTGGTTGTTCTGCTGGTGTGCGGATTATCTGCCGCGCAATTGCTGCCTTTCTTCGACTTGCTCGCTCACTCCCAGCGCAGCGCGGAATTCGCGACCGCGAAGTGGTCGATGCCGCCCTGGGGATGGGCGAACCTTGTCTTCCCGCTCTTCCGCTGTTTTCTCACACCGCAAGGAATCTTCTTTCAGATGGGGCAGGAATTCATGACCTCGACCTATCTCGGCGTCACGGCGCTGCTCCTGGGATTATTTGCAGTTTGCGTTGTTAGAGGCCGGCGGATCTGGCTGCTCGCGGGCCTGGCTCTGTTCTCGCTGCTGATGGCCTTGGGAGAAAACGGATTTCTTTACCTCTGGGTTAAGACCGCCGTCCCGCTCCTGGGTTTTGCGCGTTACCCAATCAAGTTTGTCGTGCTGACTGCTTTCGCCGTTCCGTTGCTGGCGGCGTTCGCGGTGAAATGGATTGCCGGGAGCGCTAAGGAAGGAGAGTCGGAAGCACCGCGGATTTCGCGGATGACGCCGATGAGCGCAGAACGGGCGCCATCGCCGGATGTTAATCCACGCCCATCCGTGCTATCCGCGGTCCCGAACGGATCGCAGTTCATGGGCGCGTCCAGGCGACTTCTTTTTCTTTTGAGCGCAGGACTGTTCATCACAATTGCGCTGCTCGTCGAATTTACGCGGCAGTTCCCGACGATCTATGACCACTGGCCGGCGGTGTTGCGCTGCGGGGTTTGGCGAGCCGCTTTCCTGGTCGCGAGCGTTGGATTGTTGTTTGCCTTGGGCCGCGTTCGTCAGTCGCTTTGGCGATGCGCGACGGGATTTGGACTCTTAAGTTTGCTCTTCGTGGACGCGTTGACCCACGTCCCAAACCAGAATCCGACGCTCCCGACGTACGCGCTGGCGCCCGGTCTGTTCGAGTTGCAGCACAAAACGCCGCCGCCTCGCCACGGAGAGGGCCGGGTGATGATCAGTCCGCACGCCGAGCAACATCTTCTCTTGAGCCGCGTCGCTGATCGGCAAAGCGATCTTCTGGGCAAGCGCCTGGCGCTCTGGTCCAATCTCAACTTGCTCGAAGGCGCGCCGAAAGTGAACGGCTCGTCCACGCTTCAAGTTCGGGAACAGGCGGAAGTGCAATCGCTGCTGTATGCTTCGACCAACGCGGATTGGCCGGGTCTCGCCGATTTCCTGGCCGTGTCGCTCGCGACGGCTCCGGGAGAAGTTGTGGAATGGACCAAGCGTCCGACTGCTTTGCCGCTTGTCACGGGTGGGCAACGGCCCGTTTTTGCAGATGCCGCGCAAACGCTCCGCGGCCTGACCAATGCCAACTTCAGGCCAAACGAGATCGTCTATCTGCCGCTGGAAGCTCGATCTTTTGTTACCGCGACCAATCAAACGGACATCCGGATCACGTCGAGCAAGATAGCAAGTCAGAGGATTGAATTGGAGGTTGAGGCCAGGCAGTCGGGCTGGGTAGTCGTGGCGCAAACCCATTATCCCGCCTGGCGAGCCACGGTGGATGGAAACGCCACCCGACTCTGGCGCGCCAACCACGCGTTCCAGGCCCTCGAAGTGCCGCCGGGTACGCATCGGATCACGCTGGTTTACCGCGACCGCGCCTTTCAAGTTGGTGCTTCAGTTTCGCTCGCGACGCTGGTGGGGTGCGTTGCCGTCTGGCGACGTAAGAGTCAGCCATTGCTTGGAGGGCACGCAAGAATACCGTAACTTCACTGAATTCCCGATTTCCCGGTCTTGTCGCATCCGTGGCGGTGTGATTATCTTGATTTGGACAGGTCATGACGATCCATCAGGCGAAAGGGCTTGAATTCCTGTCGTCGTCGTCGGCTCGCTGCACAATCAGCTTTCCACGGGATAACAAATCGACCGGGATTTGCAGCCTTTCTTCCAACGCCCGGCCTTCGAGCCGGAGAATCGCATCACCGAGTTTGACCGAATGCGCCTTCACTACGTGGCGTTTTCCCGCCCGGAGACGGTGTTGCTCCTCACTTGCCCGACGCCTACGAAGTCGAGTTCTGTAACGAGCGCGGCGAAACCTACGCCGAACTGGCCTTGCGCGGCGACCAAATTGTCCCGTTGCACACGAAGGGCAAGCCCCTCTCCACGGCTCTGGTGGAAGCCTCCGGCCGATGAGCGTGCGACATGGGCGTGGCCGCGGCTCGGAGCGCGGACGTCCTCGTCCGCAGCAACTCGGACTTCCACGTAGCGTTCGGAATTCCACCGCGCCGTCGTGTTGGCGGAAGCGCTGCGGGCGGGGACGCCCGCGGTCCGACGCTCTGGATTCGCGCTTGGCCGGGCGTGGAATGGCGGCTATCTTACCGTGCGATGAACTGGACAGAAACCATCCAACGTTGGCGGCAGTTGTCCTCCGAGGCACGCGAGCGGATTCGCTGGGAGCGCATTCCGCGTCAGGTTGCTTTGTCGATGGCTTTCGAGCGGGAACCGGTTGAGTTGTCATGGCTCCAGACACTACACCCGCCAGGCGCCGCCCCGCCCCGGAGGGCTGGGGCGATTTCGCTTTCTGGCTTCGTTTCTCCTCAGTCGCAGAGCCCTGGCTATGCTCCTTCGTCGTGCCTTGCCAGAAAGCGAAATCACCTCCAGCAAAACCGGAATTTATTTTTGCACAGACCCTAAGAACGTGAAATGAACCCGTTGAGCCAGGAGAAGATCGATGCCATTGCGGCAGTTTGCCGACGTTATGGAGTCAGCCGGCTGGAATCATTTGGTTCGGCGTGCACGGATGATTTCGACCCCAATCGGAGCGACCTCGATTTCCTGGTGGAGTTCCCGCCGGGATCGGACCTCGGTCCCTGGCTTGCGCGATTTTTGGAACTGAAGGAGGCGCTGACGCAACTGTTGGGTCGTCCGGTGGACATTGTGATGGGCTCCGCGCTGCGCAATCCTTGGTTTCGCCGCGAGGCCGCCAAGACTCGCCGGGTGGTTTACGATGCATCCCAAATGCCCCAAATGGCTTCATGACATTCTCGATGGGTGCGAACTGATCGAGAGCGCGACACGTGGACGTTCCCTTGCGGAGTATGAAGCCGATCGCCTGCTTCGGTCGGCGGTCGAGCGGAACTTCGAGATCATCGGGGAGGCGTTGAACCGAATCCACAAGGTCGATGAGGCCACGGCGGCTCGCATTCCGGAGCATCGGGCGATCGTAGGCTTTCGAAACATTCTGATTCACGGCTATGACGCCGTGGACCACGACCGAGTGTGGCACATCATTCAAACAGACGTGCCGCGTTTGCGAGGCCAGGTGCGTGCGTTGCTGGCCGAAGTCGAGCCCTGAGTTGCCGGTACGGCCGCCAGCATCATCGCTTACGACAAAGACCTGCCGGAGATTCCAGGCCGGTGTCCCTGGCTGAAGCCGGATTCGTTTCTGGTCAAGGATGCGAAGTCCGAGACCGGTTGGAGTGTGGACAAGTCCGGCCGGCGGCCGAGCAAGCTGCTGTTGATTGCCAAGCTGCGGAAGGCGGTGGACAAGTGGCGGACCGAAGGTTTCCCCGGTGCGTCGGAAGTGACGCTGCGCCTGTTCGGTTACTGGTTCGAGGAAGACCATGAGGTTGAGGGATTCGCTGTTCCGTTCCGCTTCCACTTCTGCCAGCGCAAGCGGGTATCCAAACAGACCGGCCAGGTCTGGCGCTTTCACCGTGTGGCTCAGGCCGAATTTGAAAGGGCTAAGTGGTCATGGGCATAAATACGATGACGATCCTCAAGCCTTTCCAAGTTCGCTCAACAAACCTTTAGAGCGTATGTCCGTTGGACGCGCTCAGACTGCAGGACGGAGAAGTTCCGACGGCATTGTAAGTGTAGCTGCCGCTGCCGGGGCACGCCGGGGCGCTCTTCATGAACGCGTTGATGGCGCTCTCAGAGCCGGCGGTCGAAGTGCCTTCGGTCTTCTTGTTTTCCAGCGCCCATTGTTCCTTCGCGCTGTCGATCTGTTTCAGGTTCTGAATACAGGCGTTCTTCTGGGCTGTGGTGCGCGCTTTCACGAAGTTGGGAATGGCGATGGCCGCCAAGAGGCCGATAATGGCCACGACGATCATGATTTCCACCAGGGTGAAGCCCCCCTTACGATGATTCTTGATTTGCATAGCTAGCCTTTCATTCGCGGCGTGAACATCGCAAAGGGCGGGTTAATATTAGTACGACTTTGCTGTTCACGAATTGCCCTTTGCTGACCGCTATCACCACTTTAGCAAAGGGAGTGCGAGAGTCAAATCTGAGAAAAGGTTCTTCGAATAACCCGGAATAACCCGACCGCTGAGTCAAGAATCTGGCGAAAGGAGCGCGGGCAGGCTGCCCGCCGGCTTTCTTCGAGATCTTCAGGCAGCCCGCGCGGGCAAACTGCCCGGGCTCCTTCTTGAATCAGCCGTGGGGTAACCCTCGATCAAGGTGGGGCGAGACTCCTGCCGAGCAGTTCAGACGTTAGAAATGGGGGTTGCGACTGCTAACGCCGCCCACGATTTCAAAGATGCCGAACGCGGCTTTTGTATTTGGAAAGCAGTTTCTCATTGTGCTCGTCCCCATCGCTGTTGCTGCTGATGTAAATCTCCGGGGCGGCGCCCTGTTGCAGCGCGTTTTCAATTCCCTGGACGATGATCGCATTCACGATCAACGCGCCCGTCACTGTGGACGTGGGGCCAACCCGCGAAGGCATGCCGGGCAATTCAAGGCAGGCATCGCCCGACGCCGCGCAGTTGTCTATGGCGAGGTCCGCCACGTCGGCGAGCGACTTGCCCGAGGGATGACGCGACGGCCATTGGCGGCCGTGAGCCAGGCTGGCGATGGCGATGACTTTGAGACCACGGGCGCGCGCTTCCAGGGCCATCTCGATGGGGACGGCGTTGCGCCCTGAATTGGAAGCGATGATCAATGCATCGCCGCGCGCGATAGGATACAGCGCGAGCAATTGCGCGGCGTAACCTTCCTTCCGCTCCTGCCACGTCGCCTCGATTGCATTTTCATGAAGCATCAATTTGGGATCCAGCACGGGCACGCCCCGAACCAGGCCGCCGGCGCGGAAGAAAATTTCCTCGGCCAACGCGTGCGAATGCCCGGTGCCAAACGCGTAGAGCCAGTGATCGTTTGCGAGGGCCTCTCCTACCCAGGCCGCGGCTTGCTCGATCTTGCACCACTCGGAACGGCGCAGTTGCTCCAGTTGGGCCAGGACCGTGTCGAAGTAACGGTTCATTGTCTTCATAAGCGTTTTCCGAGATAGGTTCGGCGCATCACCACAGAATGTCGCCGGGTGATTCAACGCGAAGCGCGAGGCCGAACGCAACCGGAAAACCCCGTGCGGAAAAATCGGTGAAGGTGGGGCGAGACTCCCGCCGAGCCGTTCATCGATAGGAATTGGCTCGTGAGGACACTCGCCCTACCTTCACCGGGTAGCACGTTGCTTCTCTGAACTCTCCTTGCGTTGTCAGAAAGCCAGGATCGGACGGGTACCAAATACGAAGAAGACAACAAGGCCCGTGGCAACGATCACGGCGAAACCGGCCATCAACCGAAGGTAAAACGCGGGTTGCCGGCTCAAGTAGGCCAGCCCCGATTTCAGCACGGCATTGGCGGCGGCCGCGAGAATGATGCAGAGCACCGCGTCATGCGCCGCGGTTTTGTTCTCACCGAATGACGCCGCGAGCGAAAGCAAAACCGCATCCGTATCGATCAACCCGCCCAGCGCCGACGTGATCAGTTGGCCGATCTGGCCAAAGAAGTAACTCCCCGCGCGGGTCAAAAACAAGATTCCTGTGAACACCACGCCGAATTTGAGCGCCGGACCCAGCGTCAGCGGGTTCTTGAATCCAGCCGACGTGTCTCGGGCCGCGGCGCCTGCTCCCGGCCGGACCAGAATCGCTGACGACACCAACCCGGCCAGCATCATCGCCCAGAGCGGCAACAGCGCCGCCTGCGCGAGGGCCGGACTGATAAAGGCGACGATGAGCAGCAACCGGGGATATTGGATTGAATTGGCCAGCAGCGCCGCGCCCGCCAATGGCAGCGCCGCTTGCGGCGATTCGGCGACGAGCTTCGACACGCCCCCCGTGTAAGCCGTCGTTGAGGCCAACCCTCCGACAATCGCCGTGACGGTGATCTAGATCAAACTCAGCCATGATAACACCCTCGACTAAGGAAACTCGGATCGGAGCGCATGTCCGGCGCGCTTGTCCACTCCCCATCTTCCAAAATCAAGCCCGGCGCCGCGGAGCACAAAAGGAGGCAGAGAGCCCGTGAGGGGAGCAGTTTCATATCGCTGTGTTCTACCCTGCCTAAAATAAGGCCGCTCCGCCACTTCGCCTTGACCGGCATCAAGTCATCGGCAGGAACTGCTGAAATCTGTTCAGCTTCCACGCGCGCATCCAGGAAAACAATTGGTGGCGCTGCCGGGCGTTCCAGGGACGGCCCTTGAAACCTTCGATGACGCCGCCGTGGAAGGTGTGGCCACTCATGCGACGGTTTCATTCGATGACGCGCATCTGCAGGGCGTCCACAATCCGGTCGTCGGCCTCGACGGCGCCCACAATGACGATGGTATTGCCTTTCTGCAGGCACCCATGACCCACCAGCGTCTGAATCGCGTGGCTCATCGTTTCCGCCGGATCGACGTGATCGAACGGGACGACGAAAGGAGTGACGCCCCAGTTGATGGCGAGGGACAAGGCGACGGCCTCGCGCTCGCAAACCGCGTAAATACGGGAATGGCGCGGCCGCATCCAGGACGTGTAACGCGCCATGTTGCCGTGCAGCGTGAACACGAGAATCGCTTCAGCCTTCAGTTCGTTGGCCATGACCACCGCGCTCTTCACCATTTTCTGGCGCGCGGTGGTGAGTTCGGCTTTGTCCTGATAATTGGCGCCGCCGCTTCGTTCGATGCGCCGCGCGATGCGGTCAAAGACTTCAACGCAGCGCAGCGGATATTTGCCAACGGTCGTCTCTCCGCTCAGCATGATCGCGTCCGATTGCTCGAACACGGCGTTGGCGACGTCGGTGATTTCTGCGCGAGTCGGGGAAGGGTTTTCGATCATGCTTTCCAGCATGTGCGTCGCGACGATGACGGGCCGCCCCACGCGAAGGCAAGTTTTGACGGCCTTGCGCTGGATGATCGGAAGCTCCTCGTAAGGGCACTCGATGCCCAAATCCCCGCGCGCGACCATGACCGCATCCGCCTCGCGAATGATTTCGTCGAGATTCTGCACCGCTTGCTGGTCTTCGATCTTGGCGATGACGAGCGGGCGGCGGGCGGCCGGTTCGATCACGGCGCGCAATTGCTGGAGGTCCTTGGCTTCGCGGACGAAGGACAGGGCCAGGAAATCCACGCCGACGTCCAGGCCCGCCGCGACGTCCGCCAGATCCTTCGCGGTCAGCGCGGGCAAGCTGACTTTGACGCCGGGCAAGTTGATGTGCCTCCGACTGCCGAGTGTGCCGGGCGTCAGCACTTCACACTCAATTCTGTTGGCGAACTTGGTGAGAACCTTCATCTCGATGGCGCCGTTGTCGATCAACACCACGTCATCGACGCTGATGTCGTTCACGAAATTCTCGTAATTGACATCGACCGAGTGCAGTTCCTCGCTTTTTTCGCCGCGCACGGTAAGCGTGAATTTTTGGCCAGGCTTAAGGTCCAGGGCCGCCGGCAAATCTCCGGTGCGGATGGCGGGGCCTTGCGTGTCCATGAGAATGCCGACGCATTGGTTCCTCGCCGCCGCTTCGGTTCGGATGATCTTGACGATCTTTCTGACCCAGGAATGCGTCGCGTGCGACATGTTGAGCCGGGCGATGTTCATCCCGGCGTCGATAAGCTGGCCGATCACTTCGGGGGATTCAGTGGCCGGGCCGAGCGTGGCGATGATCTTGGTCTTGCGCATACGCGAAGTGGCCGAAGCGAAGAAAAGGGGACTTGAGAATCTGCGTTACTCCGCCTTGGTTCCCGTCATCTCGCCAAGCAGTTTGAAGAAAGCGCGCTTGCGCTCGCTGGAAATGCCCCAGTTGACCGGGACGCTCTGGTAGCCTTCGTCGAAACCCTCGCCTTTCATGCGGAAATCGAAGAAGCCCCAGGACGCGTATTCGCTCACGGCGGCGATGAAGTTGTTGCGCGGTTGGTCGAAATCAAAGTGGTCGTCTTCGTTGAACAAGATCGGCTGGCCGCGGTAGCCGGGCACAGCGCGGGTCTGCCGGACCATCTCCGCGATGCGTTCGGGTTTGCTCACGCCGTTGCCATGCAACAGCAGGAAATCCGCGCTGCGCACGACGTTTTCCTTGGGCACGGCGTTTCCGCCGTAGGAAGTGCTGACGTAGAGGCGGCGGCCCTGACGCGCAACCTTTTTGACGCGCTCGATCAATTCGTGCACGCGGTCCGGCTTTAGAATCTCGTGATCGTAGCGGACGTTGCACTCGTTGTTGATCTCGACGAGCACGTTTCGGTAGCCGCGCTCGAAGAGCCACTGGGTTGCGCCGTCGGTCGCGCGCAGCACGGCGGCTTCATCCTTTAGGCGTTGATCCTGACCAAAGTAAAAGTAGCCGAGGATCACGGCCATGCCCAGTTCATCGGCCCGGTTGAGGATGCGCTCCAGGCGGCGCATGAAATCGGGCCGCAGCGCGCCGTCCTCAGTGATGGCGGAGTTGTGCCACGGCTGGTCCCGCGAGTAACCCTGGGGCGAACCGCCCTGCAGATTGATGGTGAAGCAAAGAAGCCCGTGCCGGCGCCAGGCAGGCATGGCGGCGATGAACTCGCGGGTGTTGCGTTCGGCGTCCCATTGGCCTTTGTCGGGATAGGCCCACTGGCGCGCGGTCTCCGGATTCAAATCATCGAAGATGCCTTGCACCATCCGCGAGTTCATGAGCAGGCCTTCGATTTTGTGGCCGTTCCACGTGCGACCCGCGTAGGCGGGTCGGCCATTGATGTGGAAGGCGCCGTTCACGATGCTGACGACCGTCTTGCGCACCACCTGTTCCGCGCCCGCTGGAGATTGACCAAAAGTCGGGCATGGGGTTCGTAGAAAAAGCGTGAAGGAGATGGCCAACCAGGCAGGACTAACGGAGTGTTTCATTCTGGAGAGTCAATCAGTTGTGTCGTCGGGAATCAACCGGTTCTGCGGTTCTGCTCAATCCAAGAATTACATGTTCTGGGACCACGGATGCCAGGGATCCCGTTGACGACAGATCGACCGGAGAACCGTAGCGCAGATTTTCAATCTGCGGTATCGCCGATTTCCAATCGGCAGGGCGCCGGCAAGTCCCAGCGTGCTCGGATCGGGAGACGCCCCGCAGAATACAATTCTGCGATACGGCAGAGTGCAACTCTGCGCTACGAGCTTTGTCGTCCATCCCACGGTCTGATCAGTAATCTAAAGGCCACGGTCCGAAGAGACGGTTCCTGAGAAGCCTCGACGATTCGCAAATCGCGCATTGGCGCCTGAGCCGACTCGGACCGGTTCATTGGGAAGGCCCAAGACGCGAGGCATCGGAATGGGGACGGACCAATCAGCCGGCGAACTCCCGGCGAGCGGCAATGGGCCAGATCTCTTCCACCTTGTCGCCGCGCGTGGCGTAGATGCGGTCGTAAAGATTCACCGTGGGATCGCAGTGCGACACGATGAACTCCAGCCGGTCTCCAATCTGCGGCAGCTTCGCGCCGGGCGCGACTGTGATCGCGCCGAATTCATCTCCAAACCGCCGATAAGAAATGCCCGGCCACGATCTGGGTTCCGGCTTTTCCTGAACATCGGTGGCAAACGCCTTGATGCCGGCATCCACGGAAACTTGATCCGAGTGCGTGGCATTCACGACCGTCGTGAGGACAGTCAGGCTGGGATGAAAATCCGTATAGGTCTCGCTCCCGTTCTTGCCGCCGATCACGCGGTAGTTCACATCCATGAAGACGTAAGAACCGACCTGCAGTTCGGTCAACGTGCCGGCGTCGATGTTGTAAGTGCCGGTGCTGCCGCCCGACAGAATCCCCATGTCGAAGCCTTCCTTGCTCAGCAGACTGCGGGTTTCAACGGCCTTTGCCAAAACGCCTCGGGAAGTCTTTTCGCGTTCGGCAAAACCGCGCACATGCGTGGAAGCGCCGGAATAAGCCTGCGTCCCGCGCAAGCGCAGCCGCCGGCATTTCGCGATCTGGCGGGCCAGTTCCAGCGCCGGTTGACCAGGCAAGATTCCCGTGCGCCGATCGCCCACATCGATGTCGATCAAAAGGTCAAGACTGACGCCGCGATGTTCGGCGGCTTCCGCGAGCAACGCGACCTCGCGCGCGTGTCCGACGGCCAGCATGAGTCCGCGACCCTTGCGTGCCAGGTCGATCATGCGACCGATCTTGTTCTGATCCACGATGGGCGAAGTCAGGTGGACGCCGGAAATTCCAGCCGCCACCATCGCCTCGGCTTCCGGCACGGTCGCGACGCAGATGCCCCGCGCGCCAGCAGCCATTTGCCGCCGCGCAATCTCCGGGCATTTGTGGGTTTTGGCGTGCGGGCGAAACCCGCAGCCGGCTTGCTTGCAATGCTCGGCGAGGAATCTGACGTTCGCCTCAAATAGGTCGAGATCGACCAGCAGTGCAGGCGTTGGCAGATCGGCTTTCTTAAGTCCTTTGGCAGGTAACTTCGTTTTGACGGCGGCAGCTTGAGGCTTGGGACTGAGGACTGAGATCAAACTCACCCCCAGACCAGCGGCAAGAAAGGAGCGACGAGGAGTTTTCATATTATAATGCCAGAACACGGCTGTGCAGCAGCACAGCCCTGCCACGAAATCGGCGTCACGCGAGAAGTTTTCCGACAACTTCACCGGCCACATCCGTCAGGCGGAAGTCGCGGCCTTGGAAACGATAGGTCAACTTCGTGTGATCAAAGCCGAGCAGATGGAGAATTGTGGCGTGCAGATCATTGACGTGGACTTTATCGACGGTGGCGTTAAAACCGAATTGATCCGATTCGCCGAGAGTGAGGCCGGGCTTCACGCCGCCGCCCGCCAGCCACATCGTGAAGCAGTTCGGGTGATGATCCCGTCCGTCGTCTCCGCCTTGGACCATCGGCGTGCGACCGAACTCGCCGCCCCAGATCACCAGCGTGTCATCCAGCAGACCGCGTTGCTTGAGGTCGGCAATCAACGCGGCGCTGGGTTTGTCCGTGTCGCGGCAATTTCGTTCGAGGTCTCGCTTCAAGTTGCCATGTTGATCCCATGCTTCATGGAAAATCTCCACGAAGCGGACGCCATGCTCGACGAGCCGGCGGGCAAGCAAGCAAGCGTTCGCGTACGTGCCTTTGCCCGGTTCCGCGCCGTACATGTCCAGAATATGTTTCGGCTCTTTGGTGATATCCATCAGCTCCGGCGCGGTGAGCTGCATTCGATACGCCAGCTCGAACGAATTGATGCGCGTGGCAATTTCCGGATCGCCCACGACGTCGAGGCGTTTTTGGTTCAACCGTTTGATGGCGTCGAGCGAATTGCGCTGAAGGGTTTGGTCCACGCCTTTGGGATTGGAAAGATAAAGGACCGGATCACCGACGCTGCGGAACAGCACGCCTTGATAGACCGATGGCAGAAAGCCCGCGCCCCAATTGGACGCGCCGCCGCTCGGCCCTTTAGAGCCCGTGCTGAAAACCACGAACGCCGGCAAATCCTGCGTCTCGCTGCCCAGGCCATAGCTCGCCCAGGCGCCCAGGCTCGGCCGGCCGAATTGCTGCGAACCGGTGTTCATCTGAATTTGGCCGGGCGCATGATTGAATGCGTCGGTGTGCATCGACTTCACGATGGCGAGGTCATCGACGATCTGGCCGAGGTAAGGGAGAAGTTCGGAGAGTTCCGCGCCGCATTGGCCGCGCTTGCCGAATTTGAATTTCGGTCCGAGCAGCTTCGAGCTGGGGTTAATGAACGCCGCGCGGTAGTCCTTCACCAGGTCCGCGGGCGGAAGCTTGCCATTCCAAGCGGCGAGTTCGGGCTTATAGTCGAACAACTCCAGATGGCTCGGCGCGCCGGCCATAAAGAGGTAAATGACTCGTTTGGCTCTCGGAACGTAGTGCGGTTGCTTCGGCGCGAGCGGATTCAGTGCGGCAGGCGCAGCCCAGCCGCTCTCGCGGAACGAATGGCCGAGGGCGATCGCGCCCAGGCCAACGCCGCATTGCTGGAAAAACCAGCGGCGCGTCACGAGTTTCGGATCTTGTCCTCGATAGAGGTGGGATTGGCAGTTCATGGCCAAGAGCGGTCTAGGTTAGATCGATGGTTATCTCGTAGCGTTTGAACGACATCGTCCTGGTTCATGTGAGCGACCAATTCGCAGGGCAGCTTTTCAGAGTCGAGCCATGCCAGCGCTGGATCGGGAACAATAAAAGTCCGGTTTCGCAGCCCAACGATCTTGCCGCGCAACATGAGACCATGCAGAGCCTTAGCCGACACTTCGCGCGAAGGAAAATGGACCTTAGCGTATTTCATTTGGTGCCAAGATATCGGTGCGGATTGAACCGGTCAACGGCGGCGCCATTTCACGCGAAGCCGCAAACTCGAAACCAAACAGGGCACTCCAGTTCACATCCTGGCAATGGTCACGGCAGTTCATGACTCGTCTCCATAAGGCGGACGGCTTCGCCCGATCTTCACGCCGTGGGCGCGAGCGGTTTTGCGCATCCAGGCCAGATAACGATGCCGCTCCTCTTTGGTCATATCCAGATTGACCCGCGCCAGTTCTTCGCCGAAGGCTCGCACATGGTAGTCGCGCTCGATTTCGCGGATGCGCGCGAGCTGTTCTTTGGTCCACGGGGGCAACCGATATGTCAGCGGGGCTCGCTTCATGTGTTCAACCACTCGAAGTATATCATCACGTCTGGCAGCCAGGTCAACGCGTTCTCAGGAACCAGACTGGATTCGACCAGCGCGGCTTTGGCTTCGGCAAAGTATTTTTGCAGGCCATACGTCTTCAGCGGGTTTTCCGGCAGATGCAGGCCGGCGCACTCCACGCGCACGGCGTGTTCCGGTTTGAGCGGTAGCGCCTTTCCTGCACGCGCCCTTCGCACAGCAGAAACGTAGGCGCGAAGGTGATGCTGAAGGATATGAATGCGCCGGCGATCGAGTTCTTCCCACAGTTTTCGCTCCGCGTTAAGGGCGCCGGCGAGCTGAGTATCGTTCTTCAGCGCGAGGGCTAGAGCCGGACGGCTGGCCGCAAGGTCCCGCGGGCAGCGATGTTCCTCCAGCATCTCCAGCAAGGTGTCGGCTTCGAAGATGTGCAGCCAGCCGCGTTCATCGTCCGCCTCAATCATCCGCACTCCGAGGGCAGTCACGAACGCCCAGTCCTTATCGCGATTGGTGCGCTTCATTGCCGCCACCGTGTGCGCGCCGGCGTATAAACCGAAGATGTCCTGCGGCCACGGCGAAGATTCACGCAACGCGTGCCCGAAGACGTCCAGCGTCGTGACATTGGGCTGCGTGTCCCATTGAAAATGGCTGATCCACCCGCCGTGATGCCAGCGGGCATCCAGGGGCGGACTGATGTTGCCGCGATAATGGCAGGGCTGGCCGTCGATCTTGGTTTCGGCCAGCAAGTCGAGCAACACGGGAAACGAACCGGGGTGACAAAGCAAATCGCAATCCTGAGTCGTTTCCGCGACACCGTAATGAACGCAAGCCAGCCCGCTCGTGATGGCGCAGATGACCCCGCGCGCCCGGAGTTTTCGCACCAGGTCCTCGTAGAAGAGCAGTTGGTCGGTGTCGGTCATCCAGCAGGGCCATCCCTCAGTCCTTCGTGATCGTTTCGTCCAGATTTAACAGGACTCGAGAGACGCTCGCGTAAGCGGCGAGTTGCGCGGGCGTCACGCCTTTCGGCAAGTTCGCCGGGACTTCGTTCTTGCCGGTGGCGAGTTCCAGCGGATTAACCCAGCCTTCCGCGATGTGGCGCTTTTGCTCTTCGAGAAGCGCGAGCAACTCCTGCTGTTCGTCGTCGGTCGGCGCGCGGCCGAGTGTTCTGCGAAACGCGTAGGCCATCCGCTCTGCCTCGGTTTTCCCACCCTCGTCAATTGCCCTTCGCGCCAGCGCCTGGGCGCATTCCATGAACACGGTTTCGTTCAACGTTGTCAGCGCCTGGAGCGGCGTGTTGGAACGCTGGCGGCGGACACAGGAGAAATCGCCATTCGGCGCGTCGAACGTCTGGAGCATGGGATAGGGCACTGAACGGAACTTGAAGACGTACAGCCCGCGGCGGTACCGATCCGGCCCGGTTTCTTCCTTCCAAACTTTAGGACCATAACTCGCGGGCGGTTGGAACAGGAAATCCGGCGCCGGCGGGTACACGCTGCGTCCGCCCAGCGTCGGATTCAGCAGCCCGCTGGCCGCCAGCGCAATATCGCGAACGATCTCAGCCTCGACGCGGAACCGCGGTCCGCGAGCCAAGCGCCGGTTGTACGGGTCTTTCGCATTCAACTCCGGCGTAGCGTGAGAAGACTGCCGATACGTTGCCGATGTAACGATTAACCGATGTAACGATTTAACCTTCCACCCCGAATCCATGAATTCGCACGCGAGCCAGTCGAGCAGTTCCGGGTGTGACGGATCATCGCAACGAACACCGAAGTCTTCCGGCGTCGCCACCAGACCCGTGCCGAAGTAGGCCTGCCAAACGCGGTTCACGAACACGCGCGCCGTGGTCGGCGATTTCCGATCCACCAGCCACTTTGCCAGCGTCAGCCGCGAACCATCCGCCTTCTCGGGCAAGGGATGCAGAAATCTCGGCACACCGTACGCCACTTCGTCGCCGGGCTTCAGCCAATCGCCGCGCTTGAACATGTGCGTGGTTCTCGGCGCATCGCCAGGGCCTCGCCCCTCGCGAGCCTGAAAGGTGAGCGTTGGCGTGCCCTGCGGCCACCGCTGCCACAGCGCCTCGATTTTCTCGTTGGTCTCGTTGAATTCAGGCACGGTCGTCCGCCAGTAACTGAAGACGGCGGCCACTTGCGCGGGTGTCCTCTGTTCGCGCGGCGCCTTGAAAATCTCACGCACCGACGCCGGCAGTGGATCGGCCACCGCATTTGTCGAGCTGGAGACGCTGATCCGGAACCGGCCGAGATTGTGATTTTGGTTATCGTCCGAGTTCCAGCCGCCGTGGTTTTGCTGAAGGCGAACATTGAGTTCGACGGCGTTCGTGAACGTGAGCGGCTTTTCAGGAAGGAAGACCGCCTTGCGCGCTTGATTGCGGCGGCCTGGCCCGGCGTCAATGCCCCAGGCCGTGTCCGCGTTTCCATCAATTGCCATTTGGACGGGTCCATAAACGCGCTGCTTTTCGGAGCGATCGCTGAATTCCGCTTCCAGCGGCTTCTCTGCGTTGCTGAAGTCCGCCGTTGCTTTGGCGAACTTCACTTGCAGCTTGTTGGTTGAATTCGGAAACGCCACTTCGACTTTGAATTCGCTCAAGGCCGCCATGCCTTTGATCGAACGGCCCGGGCCGTTGCACGGCAAATTCGGATCGGGCAGTTGCTCCAGACGGAACGCGCCGATGACGGGCAGATTGTTCGTCCCGCGAAAATGAGCCGTCCACTTCGTCGGCGCGTAACTGGCGGCGCGGATGGACCCGTCCTCGTAGTAATAAAATCTCTCGCCATTGTCTCCGGCATTGACGCACCGCAGGACGATCCATTCGGGCTGATCGCTCTTGACCGTGTCCTCCCATTCATTCATCCGTTCGAGCCAATCGGGGGTGGTATGGCGCAGGCCGGCTTCGAGGTCGCGCAATTGCCGTGTGAGGTTGGCGATCTGCATGTGCTCCTGGGAATTGTAAGCGATGAGCGAGGCCTCGTGATCGTTGTTCAAGAAGGCGAACAGCCGGTAGTAATCCTCCTGCTTGATCGGATCGTATTTGTGATCGTGGCACTGCGCGCATTGAATCGTCAGGCCGAGAACACTTTTGCCGATGCAATCCATGCGATCGAACATGGCTTCCATCCGGAACTGTTCGGGATCGACACCGCCTTCTTCATTGAGCATGGCGTTGCGAAGAAATCCCGTCGCCACCAGATGGTCCTGAGTCGGATTCGGCAACTGATCGCCCGCGACCTGCTCAATGACGAACCGGTCGTACGGCACGTCGCGATTGAACGCATTGACGACCCAATCGCGATACGCCCAGATGAACCGAGGTTTGTCCTTCTCGAAGCCGTCGGAATCCGCATACCGCGCGGCGTCCAGCCAATGCCGGCCCCAGCGCTCGCCGTAGTGCGGCGAATTCAGCAGCCGCTCGACTTGTCTGTCGTAAGCGCCGTCGCGTTCGTCCGCCAGAAACCCATCAACTTCTTGAATCGTCGGCGGCAAGCCGAGCAAATCGAGGCTCAGACGGCGGAGCAGAGTGATTTTGTCGGCTTCAGGCGAAGGCTGGAGTCCGTCCTTCTCTAATCGCGTGAGGATGAAGTTGTCCACGGAGGTGCGAATCCAATCCTTGTTTCGCACTTCGGGAACTCTCGGACGGACGGGCGCCTTGAACGCCCAGTGCTCGCTCCATTTCTGTTGGGTTGCGGAAGCGGGTTGGGAAGCGTCCGCCGCCACGGATGAACTCTCGGCGAGCGTGGATAACATCGCCACCAGCACAGCGGGCAGCAGAGTCTTGGTCGTAAAGATCGGCGCACTCATGGTCGTCAGTGTGCCTTACCTTATGCCGCAATCAGGATTCGCCAAAAAGGATAATTTAACGACGACTCGCCGGACAAATTCTTCGTGCGAAATCTCCTCAGTCCGCCCGCTGTCCAGGTCGGCATCACGTCGCAAGACCTCCTCATCCGAAATCTCGACTTCTGGCGAAAGCGTCTCGATCAGCGAAACCGCCAGACGGGCCCTCTCGCTCTCACCGAGAGCCAGCGCCCACCATTGCGTGGCGCTTAAAGCGCGGCGGCATGCCGCAGCCGTGGGCGCTGCCGGTGGTGGCGGAAACGTTTGATGGCCGGCTCAACGACGTCAACGGCTTTCACGTCAAGCCCGAGCATGTGTTCGCCGCGCTCGATAATGCGAAGTCCGGCCCCGCGGCCGAAGGCAATGTCGGCGGCGGCATCGGCATGGTTTGCCACGGTTTCAGAGGCGGCATCGGCACTTCCTCGAGAAAACTGGATGAGAAATCCGGCGGCTACGTGGTCGGCGTCCTGGCGCAATGCAATCACGGCACGCGGCAGCAACTTTCCATCGCCGGCGTGCCGGTCGGGTTGGAAATGACGGACGAAGCGTTGAAAAGCGAAGAGGCCGGCTCGATCATTGTCGTCGTCGCCACGGACGCGCCGTTGCTGCCTCATCAGTTGAAACGACAACCACAAGGTGATCGCCCTTCCGCACCACTTGCTCCGGCAGATACTGAAAAAATACAACCGCCTCGTGAACTCGGCGAAGTAGGGCGTGGTTACTGATCAGTAAGTCGAGGGATCATGGCGGGTCGGTTACTCCCTCGCGGAACTTTCCCCGTTTTCATTCCGAGCCAGCAAATGATCGCCAGCACATCCAGCAGCGCCGCAGTCACGAAATAGGCGGCGGCGCTTCCGGTGAGCTTGTAAAGATAGGGAAACGCGATGGAACTGACGAAAGACCCGAAGTTGCCGATCATGTTCATCGAACCGGACACGGCGCCGGAGTTTTTTCCGCCGATGTCCACGCAGTAAGCCCAACTTGGGCTTATCGTCATGTCCGCGCCAAATGTCGCCAGAGCAAAGCACGCCACGGCCGCGCCCGGACTTTGAACGAGATTGACCGCCACCATTCCGATCACAGCCAGGATGAATCCAAGGATAGCCGGAAACCGGCGCGACCACGCGCGATGTTGGCTCCGATAGATGGCATCGACCAGGATGCCCGCCATCCATTGTGCCGTGGCTCCAAACAACAGCGGGATCATCGCGTATCCCGCCGCTTCGGACTGCGAGAGGTTGTAATGCTCCTTGAGATACGGGTGCATCCAGGACAAGCAGATGAAGAAGGTGAAGTTGCCCGCAAAATATTGGACCATGGCCAGGCCCATCCCTCGGGAGCGGAAAACCTGGGCGAAAGTGGCTTGCGGTTCGGCCTCCTTTTCCGCAGGGTCCACCGGCACAGGCGGATGATCCCGAAACCAACCCAGCCAGAACACCGCCCACACGACGCCCACGGCGCCCAACCAAACGAACGCCATGCGCCAGCCCCAGTCAGCCATCAGCCAGGCCAGCAGTGGAAACGCCATTGCGCCGCCGAGTCGTGATCCGGAAAAAATGATCCCATTGGCGCGCCCGCGTTCGCCGACCGGAAGCCAATTGTAAAAGGCGCGCGCGCATCCCGGAAAAGCTCCGGCTTCTCCCATTCCGAAAAGAAAACGAACCATCACCAGCACGCCCAGGCTGGCCACGGCGCCGGTCAAACACGTGAGCAGACTCCAGGCGGTGACCACAGCCGCAAGAGCCAGCCTCGGTCCGTAGCGGTCCGCAAACCAGCCCGAAGGCACCTGGGCAATGGCATAGCCCAAAGCGAACGCGCCAAACACCCATCCCATGTCCGCATCCGAAAGCGAAAGCTCCGAAGCGATCGGCCCTTTGGCAGAAGAAATGGCGACGCGGTCGATGTAGGTGATCAGAGACAGGACGAACAGGACCGCGACGACCAGGTAGCGTTTCATCTTTGCAGTGCCGTTCGAGATTCCGCGAATCCGAAATGGAGTGCTGGGCGCTGGAGTGTGGGCGTGATGCAAATCCCAACACTCCAGCACTCCAATGCTCCTTTACCCGAGCCTTCGCCTTTCTATCGAAGCGACCCAAACAGTCGCTCCGCGGTGTTCCAGAGAATATCCTGCCTGGCTGCGGCTGGAAGAGCCGAGTTGAGAATCTTTGCCATCTCAATCTCAAGACTTTCGGGCAAATCGGAACCGATCATGAGCCGGTTGCTCGGCACTTGTGCCGCGACCTCAGCGACGTGGTGCGGCATGAGCGTCGAGAGTTCAATGGAAATGTTCGGGCACACAGACGCCGCGACGATGGCTTCCTGATAAAAGATGCTGCCGCCGCTGTGAGCCAGCACGATTGGAAGCTCAGGAAATCTCCGAGCTGGAGTGATGAACAACGAGGGGAGCGAGAACGGCACGCCATCGCCCGTGTGCGCCACGACGACCAGGCGGTGAGCCAAGGCGGTCTCGAAAAAAAAGTCGCTCCTCGGGGACGTGGGATTCAGCGGCTGAAATTTCGGCTGCAATTTCAAGGCGCGAAAACCGAACTCCTCCGCGCACCGGCGAACTTCATCGCGGAATTCGGCTTCGGCAATGAACGGATAAAGGCAGGCCGCGCCCGTCAGCCGGTCCGGATGCTCTCGCACGGCCCGTGCGATCTCTTCGTGCGCCTGGCGATGATCTTCGACAACGGGGTAAGGGATCACCAGCGACCGATCGACCCCGAACCGGTCCATGGCTTCGAGCAGTTGACTGGCTGTGGAACGCCGTCCGCTGTGCCGCGCGGCGCCGAGATGAGTGTGGGCGTCGAAGATCTTGAAGCGGTCTTTCACGCGAGGAGCGATCGCGCAAGCCAAAGTCCACCGGAGCGCGGACAGCCTGTCCGCGGGTCTTGCGCCATTAGCCGAAACGCGCGGACAAACTGTCCGCGCTCCTTGGGTTGCAGGCCAGCGGCCGATTGAGAATTGCGAAGCAGCTCTGCGTTTCAGTAACGCCGAGGACCCCGGCCGCCACCGCCGCCGCCATCCGAGCGTTCCTCGCGCGGACGCGCTTCGTTGACGGTGAGGTTCCGGCCTTGGAGCGGTTTGCCATGGAGTTCTTTGATCGCGGCTTCGGCCCCTTCCCGCGTGGCCATCGTGACGAAGGCGAAACCGCGGGAGCGGCCGCTGTTTCGGTCCAACATCAAGTTGACTTCGGTGACAGGCCCGTGCTTGGAGAACAGATCTTCCAGATCGTTTTCGGTGATGCTGTAGGCGAGATTGCCCACAAACAATTTGGTGTTCATGAGGGGTTGTGCATTTGACGAACTGCCACTTCCGAGACTGTTTCCCGGACATCCGGTATTGAATCATCACCTGAACACTTGTTCATCTGAAGATTTTCCAAGTCTTGAAAATCGACGAGTTGTCGTTACTGCCGGGAGCATCCTTGAATCTTCGCGGAATGCAATTATTAAATTGGGGAAACCGGAAAGCAATGCGTGAAAGCGACTCGAAACACTGGGCATCCGCGTTTTGTACGAGCGCGACGTCATCCCGGGCCATTTCTGAATCGGGGGTTTATGACGAATGATTCCACAACCGAGAGCCTGCGACCGGAGTCGGGGAGCACACGCGCCCTCGCGTGTTCCGACCGGCGCCTCGCCGGTCGGAAGAGAGGTGTCGGAAAGTCACTAAGTGGTGAAATGTTCGATGGCACCCGTCTGGTTGGCGAGGGCGCCGACCACAGCACGCGAGGGCGCGTGTGCTCCCCATGTGAGACTGCATTCGTCCGCGAAATCCGTGCGACTAAAGCAGCGCTCATGCGGACGCCACCGGCCTGGCATCATCGGTCACGATGCGGCGTGGCGGTTTCGCGGAAGGCATTTTCGATTGACGGTTGACCGGTGATTTTTAAGAGTCTGCCAAGCTTATGGCCAGTCCAAAGTTGGTCGAACGAACCATCTCCCGCTTTCAGTGCAATCGTGGGCCAGCCGTAAATGGCGAGCACGCACCCCAGAGGAATCCGAGCAGAGACGAGAAGGGAAAACGCGCCGCTCGGCCGGAAACGGCGGAACGGAGCCCGCTCTGCGCGAGGACAGCCCGATCGATTCTCCTTCCGTATTTTTCGTGGGTCATTGTGGCGGGCCCGTTGCTCGCGCCGGCGACTTTGCGTGGAGCAGGGGAGCCTGCCGCCGCGAACCCGTCCTTCTTCGAGAACCGCATTCGTCCAGTCCTCGTGGAACAGTGTTACGAATGCCACAGCGCCACCGCCAAGAAACTGAAGGGTGGCCTGCGAGTTGATTCGCGCGCGACGCTGCTCGAGGGCGGGAACTCCGGCCCCGCCCTCGTCCCAGGCGATCCGTCGAAAAGTCTGCTGCTCCGCGCGGTGCGACATGAGGAGAAGGATCTCGCGATGCCGGCGAAGAAACCGAAGCTGCCGGACCCGGTGATCGCCGACTTCGCAGCCTGGATCGAACAGGGGGCGCCGTTTGCGACAGGCGCCGTGGTGACAACAGGCCAGCCGCACTGGGCCTTTCAACCCGTGACCGACCCGGCCCGCCCCGCTGTGACGTCGCCGTGGCCGCGCACTTCGGTGGATGATTTCATTCTCGCCAAGCTGCAGACACAGGACGCAGAACCAGCCCCCGCTGCCGACAAACGCACGTTGCTTCGCCGCGCGACTTACGATCTCACCGGGCTTTCGCCCACGGCCGACCAAGCGGACGCCTTCGAGAAGGACTCTTCCTCCACGGCTTTCGCCCAGGTCATCGAGCGTCTGCTCGCTTCGCCCGAATACGGCGAACGCTGGGGGCGGCACTGGCTTGATCTCGTGCGGTACGCGGACACGGCGGGCGAGACCGCCGACTATCCCGTCCCGGAGGCGTGGCGCTACCGCAACTGGGTCATTGACGCTTTCAACGCGGACAAGCCTTACGACGAGTTTTTGCGCGAGCAGATCGCCGGCGACATTCTGGCGCGGCGCGGACCTCGCGAGCTTTATGCCGGTCGCGTCACGGCCACCGGTTACCTGGCGATTTCGCGGCGTTTTGGTTTCGATTCGGAGAATTATCACCACCTCACCATCCAGGACACTATCGATACGCTGGGCCAGACCGTGCTCGGGCTGACGTTAGGCTGCGCTCGATGCCACGCGCACAAGTTCGACCCAGTGTCGATGGATGAGTATTACGCGCTCTACGGCATTTTCGAGAGCACTCGCTACGCATTCCCCGGCTCGGAGCAAAAGCAGAAGGCCCGAGCGCTGGTCCCATTGGTGCCGCCGGAAGAATCGCAGCCACAGTGGCGTGCCTTCGATGCGCGTGTGGCCCGGTTGGGCACGCCCGCAACCCTGCTGCGGTCGGTGGATGATCTGGACGGCGATTTTGAAATGCAGGCTCCGGCCGCCGGCGGCAGCAAGGGGGTGCTGGTGCCGCCTTGGGTTTACGGCGGCACCATCGCCGTAACGACGGCTGCGCAAAGCCCGTTCAAAAACCTCTACGCCCTCGGCAAGGTCGGCGCGAGCGTGCCGCCCGGGACCAATGCCTATCATCTGGGCCAGGCCTTGCATCCTGGTTGGAAACGCGGCGGGTTGCTGCACGCCAACCTCGACCTGCGGATGGCGGGCACGGAAGGCCAGGCCCGCGGCCATCATCGTTTCTGGATCGGCGCGTCCGCCGGCTCGGCCGCGGTGGAAATCTTTCTTTTTCCAGACCTGATTTCCCTGCGCGCTGGTGACCGCATGGAAAAAATCCGTTCGGTGAAGACGAACCAATGGCAGAACTTGCAACTGACCCTCGATCTCGAGGCCCGAACGGTTTCCGGACAGGTCGGATCGCCTGGCGATGTGGTGGCGTTCAGCGCGCGGCCATTTTCACCGGCGTGGAGCGGAACGATTGATTTCATGGGACTCGATTCGCACAGCCAGACCAACGGTGTCCGAGCCGGTCTCGCGCTCGACAACTTGGCCGTGCAGGTGCAGCCCATTGCGCCCGTTTCAACCACCCTTCCCGGCGTCGGCGCCGCGACGGACACGCCCGATTCGGCCGCGTTGACGAGCCAGTTGCAGCAACTTGTGGGAATCGACGGCGACTTCGAATCCCAGGCGGACCATGCGCCCCCGGCTCTGCCGTGGGGTCCAGGCCCGGACAGTGCCGTGAAAATCGAGGCGGGGTCGCAAAGCCCGTTCCGCAACCTTTATCCCGCAGGGGAACTCGGGATTCGACTGCCGAACAGCGGAGCCTACAACGGATTTGGCCAGACGCTGACGAACCATTGGAAATCCGACCGGACTGAGCGGCTGTTTGCGAGCTTTGACTTCCGTTGCGCCGACGCGCGGGACGGCGGCGGTTCGTGGCGGTTTTATCTCGGCCGTGGTCCGGGGAAGTCCGCCGCCATCGAGTTGTTTTTTAACAGCAAGGAATTCTTCCGCCGCAGCGCCGGGGCGCGGGACCTGGTGCGGCCGCTCCGCGCAGGTGAGTGGCATCAGGTTCAGCTCGTGTTGAATCTCAAGGAGAAGACCTACACCGGCTCCATTGCCACGGCGGCGGACCGCACGGAGTTTTCCGGCGAGTGCGCGAGCGGTTGGGACGGCGGCGTTGACCACACCTTCATCGACAGCCACGGCCATCTGCCCGGCGTGAAGCCGGCGTTGGATGCCGATAATTTTGCCGTTGGGGAGGAAGCCTTGCCACCGGGGTCTTCAGCTCGCGTGCCGGTCGCGGTGACCGGAGAAGAGCGTGGGTTCCGCCGCTCGCAGGCTAGCGCGCTGCGCCGCCAACTGGCCGAACTGGCCCGGTCGGTGGAAAGGTCGAAGCAGGAAATGAATGCGTTGCTGGCCGAGGGTCCGTTCGACCTGGCTTACGCGGTGGGTGAAGGCACCCCGCGCAATTCCCGGATTCAACTGCGAGGCGAGCCGGACAAGCCGGGGAAAGAAGTGCCCCGCGGCTTTCTCGGAATTTTCGGGGCCCGCAAAATGCCCCAAGGACTTTCTGGCAGCGGCCGGCTCGAACTGGCCGAGTGGCTGACGCAGCCCGGGAATCCGCTGACCGCACGCGTGATGGTGAATCGGATCTGGCAACATCACTTTGGCCAGGGGTTGGTGAAAACGCCCAACGACTTTGGCGCGCGCGGGCAACCGCCCACTCACCCCGAGTTGCTCGATCATCTGGCGGCGGCGTTGATGAAGAGTGGCTGGTCCATCAAGACGATGCACCGCCTGATCATGCTGAGCGCGACCTATCAGCAAAGTTCAGTGAAAACCGAATCGGTCCTCGGCAATCCATCGCCCGCGGCGGCGCGCAGTCGCTCCGCGTCCTTAGATATCGAATCACGGATGACCGATTATTTCTCTCCCTTCCCGCGCCGCCGCCTGACCGCCGAGGAAATCCGAGATACGATCCTCCTGGTCAGCGGAGAACTCAATCCAAAGCCCGGCCGCGGCCATCCGTTTCCAGCGCCGACCGGCTGGGGCTTCACGCAGCACAGCCCCTTCAGCGCGGTGTACGATCACAACCAGCGCAGCGTTTACCTCATGACCCAGCGACTCAAACGCCACCCATTCCTCGCGCTCTTCGACGGCGCCGATCCGAACGCCAGCACCGCCGAGCGCCGCACCACGACCGTGCCCACGCAGGCGCTTTACTTCCTCAACGACCCGTTCGTTCACTTCATGTCGGAGAAGGTTGCCGCCCGCGTCCGGAGCCTGGGCGCGGATGAAACGCAACGCATCGCCGCCGCCTATCGCCTCGCCCTGGGGCGTATCCCCACCGAGGTGGAACAGGCTGAAGCGGTGGAATTCCTCGCCGCGTGCCGCTCTGAACTCGGCGCGGGCCCGGAGAACCTGAGCGACGCCGCCGGATGGGCCGCCCTGGCCCGCGTGCTGTTCGGGAGCAATGAATTTCTCCACGTGGATTGACGCCTTTATGAGAAGCTATTCTGCCTTCGACTTTTCCCGCCGCGGCTTCCTCCGATCGTTGGTTGGCGGTTCCGTGCTTTTTCCCGGCCTCGTCTCGCAATTGATGGCCGAGGACGAAGCGCGATCGGGTCCCGCGGACCCGCTCCTGGCGCGGGCGCCCCATTTCGCGCCCAGGGCGAAACGAGTCATCTTCCTTTATATGAGTGGCGGGGTCTCGCATGTCGATTCTTGGGACCATAAACCAAAGCTCTTCGCCGATGCGGGCAAGACGCTGTCGGTCGATGAATTTCAGGGACGCAGGGGCGAATTCAAAATGTTCGCCAAGCGGCCGCAGTGGAGCTTCGCTCCGCACGGAAAGTGCGGCACGGAGGCCAGCTCGCTCTTCCCCCACATGGCGGAGTGCGTGGACGACTTGTGCGTGATCCGCTCGATGAAGTCCGATCACACGAACCATTACGAGGCGACGCTGGGCATCCACACCGGATCGTTCACGTTTGCGCGGCCGAGCATTGGTTCGTGGATCAGCTACGGTCTCGGCACGGAGAACCGCAATTTGCCGTCCTTCATCGTCATTGCTCCGAAGACGCCGTATGCGGGGGGCCAAGTTTGGGCGAGTGATTTCCTGCCCGGCGCACACCAGGGGACGCTTGTCCTTCCTGGAACGGAACCGGTCGCCCACCTCAAGCGCCGCGCGGCCACGGGACGCTTGCAAGAGCTGGAACTAGGCGCGATGGAGAAGATGAATCAGCGGCATCTCGCGACGCGCGCAGGTGACCCGCTTCTCGGCGCGCGCATCAAGTCCTTCGAGACCGCCTTCGGAATGCAAGCCGAGATGCCCGAGGTGTTCGATCTCTCGAAGGAAAGTGACGCGACTCTGAAGCTCTACGGATTGACCCGGGGCAGCACGAAAGGTTTCGCCTGGCAATGCCTCGTCGCGCGCCGGCTCGCGGAACGCGGCGTGCGTTTCGTGGAATTGATCGATGCCGGCTCGTCGGACAATTGGGATGCGCATGGCGACATGCTCACTCACACGCCGCTGGCGAAAAATGTCGATCAGGCCATCGCCGGACTGCTGCGCGATTTGAAGGCGCGCGGGATGTTTGACGACACCCTGGTCGTGTGGACCACCGAGTTCGGGCGCACGCCGTTCAACGCCGCCGCCGACGCGAAGGGCCGCGAGCACCACCACTGGGTGTTCTCGTCTTGGCTGGCCGGCGCGGGCGTGAAACCGGGATCGGTTTACGGCGAATCGGACGACTACGGGATCAACGTCGCGAAGAACGGCGTCCACATTCACGATTTTCACGCGACCATTCTCCACCTGATGGGTCTGGATCATGAGCGGCTGACGTACCGCCACACGGGGCGCGATTACCGGCTCACCGATGTGCACGGCCATGTGGTGAAAGGTATTTTGGCGTAAGCGATGTTTTAGAAGTACGAGGGATCCTTGCACCCTCGATCGAACTCGCTGCTTGAAAACCGCGTATCCGATCGGTAACTTGCTGACCCAAGAATCGGTTTTCCGGGAATGCTTGCAGCGACGTGGATCGTTGGACCGGCCCCGGCGCAGGAAGCCAACTGGAACGCGTTACACCCGCACCAATGCGACACGCAACCAACCACCAGTTCGACTGGCCACCTCGCGCGGCTTGCGCTCACCTTTCGCTGTCGCTCTGGGCGCTGAGTTTGTTCGCAGGCTCGCTGGCTCTGCCCGCGGCAATCGCGGCCAATCCGCCAAAGTTTGGCGCGGAAAAGCACTGGTCGTTCGAGCCAATAACCAAGCCCAAGCTGCCCGCGCAACCGACCTCGGCCCCCACGGAAATCGACCGTTTCATGATCTCGGCGCTCCAAGCCCGCGCTCTGTCGCTGTCGGCGTCGATCCCGCGCTGGCAGTGGATCCGGCGCGCGACGTTCGACCTCATCGGACTGCCCCCGACTTGGGATGAAGTCCGCGCGTTCGTCGAGGATCCCTCCACGGATGCGCGCGAGAAGGTGATCGACCGTCTGTTGAATTCCCCGCGTTACGGCGAACGCTGGGGTCGTCACTGGCTGGATCTGGCCCGTTACGCCGACACGCACGGCGGTAGCGCTATCGGTTTTACCAAGTTCCCGTTTTCGTACAGCTATCGCGACTATGTCATCCGCGCCTTGAACACAGACGTTCCCTACGACCGGTTCGTGACGGAACAACTGGCCGCCGACCAACTCGGACTCGCGGAGAGAGATCCCGCACTCGCGGGACTCGGTTTCCTCACCGTCGGCCTGCAATACCGAAACCGGCATG
>VHCZ01000025.1 GCA_016871535.1 Verrucomicrobiota bacterium | reverse complement strand
GCTGGAGCGTGCGACGCTATCAGCAGCAATTTGCCCGGCGAAACGGTGGCCCCGAACGCCTCCACGCCTTGGTCTTCGCCAAAGAACCGAATGCTTGGAGGTTACCAGCATGAAAAGACGTGCCGTGGCCGAACGCTTGTTTCCGGCAGCAAAGACGGGACGATCCGCTTTTGGACGGCTGGACCAGGGCGTCCGAGCCCAGAACGAATGATACCGCAGACGGGCATTCCACTCGGCTTTTCGCCGGATAGCCGGCGCCTAATGATCGAAACCACGGACAACGCAATCCGGATCTGGGACATCGTTGATCAAAAGGAAGTCGAGACGATCCAACTGCCTGACACGGCATTACGCGTCCGGTTTGATGGGAACACTGCCATCAACGGGAAAACGATTTCCGAAGATGGGCGGCGTTTGGCCGTTAGGCTGACGAACAGTGCGGTTCATATCTGGGACCTGGAGACGCGGCAAACGAATATCCTGCCAGAACATGAACAGGTGCGGCGAGCGGGCTCCTTCGCTCGGACTCGACTGGCCTTTTCTCGTGATGGCCGGGTTCTGGCCGCCGGAGATTACTGGCCAGATCTCGGTGGCAGAGCCTCAGTCGGAATTGTGCGCATGTGGGATTTGCCCTCCTTGCGAGCGGGAGAGTTTTCTATTGCTACCCGCATATGGGATCCAGGTTTGCCTCCCGCCTTGGCCCTCTCTCCGACAGGCAACCTTCTGGCCACCGGGTCAACTGACAACGGGACCCGGCTTTGGGACCTGAACGCGCAGCGGGAATTACTGGTATTGTCTGGTCCGCGCGGCGACGCGCTCAGCTTGGCGTTTTCACCGGACGGAAAGTTATTGGCCGGGGGCTTCCGTGATCACACGGTGTGGCTTTGGGAAGTTCCCTCGGGCAGGAGGCGGGCTCTACTGAAAGGCCGGCGAGCCGTGGTGAACTGGGTCGCATTCTCGCCCGACAGCAAAACCCTTGTCAGCGGAGGGTCCGACGATTTGGTCGAACTTTGGAACATCGCTGCTGCACGATCCGTTCTTACACTCAAAGCGCCTTTGGGTCTGTTTTCCCCCGATGGCAACTCATTTCTCCTGGCTCAGTCCTACAACCTCCTTGAGAACCCGCTCATCAAACTCCTGCGCCCGGATTCGCTGGCCCAAATCGACAGCGAAATCGCGGGAGGGGAAAAGCACTGACACGCCGTCGCGGAGCGAAGAGTCGATGCAAGTTTTCCTGAAACTCCCGCGGAATTTTTCTTCATCTCCCTGGCAAGAGCGAATCCAACCGTTCGCTCCGCGCCATGAAGTTGCTGAAAGATCCATCCCTTGGGTTCACCTTGCTCGAACTGCTGATGGTGATGTCAATCGTGATGGTTCTGGCTTCGGTGCTGATTCCAGCGGTCGTGGCAGCGCGGGAGTCGGCGCGTCTGGCCAGGTGCTTTGCGAACGAGAGGCAACTTTCCCTGGCCTGGACGATGTATTCGGACGATACCGGCCGGATCGCAGGCAATGGGATGGTTCGTGGAGGCGGGGATGCGGCCAATCCGATGTGGGTTCAAGGCTACCTCAATCACCACATCAGCTTTCCAGACGGCACAAATGCTACTCTTCTAAACGATGCCCGCTTCGCTCAGTTCTCGGCCTATCTCAAGGACACGCGAATCTACAAGTGTCCCTCGGATCGAAGCGAGTTTGTCGACGCGAACAGCGGCATTCGATTCTCCAAACTCCGAAGTTACGCCATGAATTGTTACATGGGCTGGATCAACGGCTCGGGCTGGAATCCGAAGGGGCCAGTTTTTCACAAGGATTCGTCCATTGCGTCGCCTTCACAAAAACTCGTGTTCATGGACTTGCATCCCGAGAGCGTCTGCTGGCCGTTTTTGGGGGTTGAGACCAATGACGTGTTTTTCAATTATCCAGCGATTCATCATCGCGGAGCCGCCAGTGTCTCGTTTGCCAACGGTCACGTCTCCGCCAGGCCGAGCGCGGACTCAAGAACAGCCGGCTATCCGGAAGGCCGCGCCTGGCATGACCACCGCCAGGTTTCTCCTGGCAATGCCTACCTGGCCTGGCTCCGGACGCATTCACGACCAGATTGATTGAAACCGCCGTGAACCCTTTGGCCGTCGCAAAGGGCGTGGCAATGCTTCGAGTTTTCGGTGTCAGGCGCCCGGAGTTGGATCCCGAACGATCAATAGGTTGAAGTAATCGCGGTAGTAACCCAAACGCGAGCCAAGAGACGTTGGGCGCACGCCGTATCGGTCAAGAAAGGGCCAGCCAAGTCCACGCCGGAGCACGGCATTCATGCCGCTTCAACTGACGAAAGGTCGTGGCTCCAGACCGCTATCCTTGGTCCGTAGCCAATCCGGACTCGAAGCGGCGTGAACGCCGCGCTCCCCATCCCAACGGAATCGTTCCGGACGCACGAACGCTGGTTCTTTGCCTGGACACGAGTTTCACGGATTCACGCGAATTCAAAGAAGAGGAACCCATTCGCGATGATTCGCGCAATTCGTGTCACTCATTCCTTTCGCGTCTTGGACGCTTGGAAAGCGCAGCGTTCGCCAGGTCGCCCAACTCCTCCACGCGCGCCCGCAACGCGGCGATGCCCACCGCGTCCGCCCAGGCGTTCAACGGATAAGATTGCCGGCCCGGATGCACAATGAAGGCGCGTTTCAGTTTCAGGTCGCGGCGTGCCACTTCGAGCGACTTCGTCACCGCGGGCGCGTCGGCGTATTTGAACTCGAAGCCGTAGCGCTGGCCGTTCAGGAACACGAACAGATCGAGTTCCGCTCCGCCTTGCGTGTTCCAGAAATAGGCTTCGCGATCGTCGGTCACGCGCAGCACTTCCTCCAGCGCGAACCCTTCCCACGAAGCGCCAAGTTTCGGGTGCGCCTCCAGCGCGGCGAACGACGCGATGCCCAGCAGTTCGTGCAAGAGTCCGCTGTCGCGCAAATAAACTTTGGGTGATTTCACCTGGCGCTTGCCCAGATTCTCGAACCACGGAGGCAACTGGCGCATGACGAGCGCGCCGCAGAGAATGTCGAGATGACGCTTGACCGTCGTGTGTGCCTCGCCGAGGGAGCGCCCGATTTCCGAAGCGTTCCAGATCTGTCCATGATAATGGGCCACCATGTTCCAGAAGCGACGCAGCGCCAGAGGCGCCACCTGCACGCCAAGGCGCCGCAAGTCGCGTTCGAGAAAGGTCTGGATGAAATCCGCGCGCCACTGACGGCTCTCGGCGTCGGTCTCGGCCAGAAACGAGCGCGGAAAACCGCCCCTCCACCAGAGGCGGCGCAAATCCTTTGTTCCGGCTTCCGACAAATCAAATCCCGCCATCGGGATCAGCGCGACACGGCCCGCTAGCGATTCGGAAACGCCACGAACCAGGTCCGGCGACGCGCTGCCCACGACCAGAAATCGCGCCGGCAATGAGGATCGATCGGCCAGGACGCGCAACACTTTGAAAAGTTCCGGCCGCAACTGCGCTTCGTCCAGAACCACCCAGCTCCGCAACGGTTCCAGTGCGGTCATGGGTTGAGTAAGCCGGTCGAAATCAGCCGGAGCTTCAAGGTCGAAATATTCGGCCTGGTGTGCATCGGCAAATTGGCGCGCCAGTGTGGTCTTGCCACACTGGCGCGGGCCAAGTAGCAACACGACTGGATTAGCCCGAAAGCGATCTTCAATGCGGGCCAGCAGTTCGCCGCGGTGAATCATTCCCATCGTGCATGCATTTTGAGCATCGGATGCTCAAAATGCATGGAGGCGTTGGCTGAGCCAACCGGGTAAAGGCTTGCGCCAAAAAATAGACTTTGTCGCTGCCATGGCCCTGCCTTTGACGCTCAACGGGAGGCGCAAAAAGGAATTGTCGGAGGCAGTGAATCCCGGCACTCTCTCCGCTCCTATGCAGCAGGTCAATGTGGGCCTTATTGGCGGCGGGACGGTCGGCGGCGGCGTGTTTCGCGCTCTCCAGCGCAACGCGCCGCTCATGGCGTCCCGTCTCGGCGCCCGCATCAGCGTCGCGAAAATCGCGGTCCGCGATCCCAAAAAAGCTCGCGCCATCCCATTCCCCGCTTCGCTGCTGACCTCCAGGTGGGAAGAAATCGTCCGCGATCCGCGCGTCAATCTCGTTGTCGAATTGATCGGCGGGACGACGACGGCGCGAACGATCATTCTTCGAGCATTGGCTGCGGGCAAATCCGTCGTCACGGCTAACAAAGCCTTGCTTTCCGCGCACGGCGAAGAATTGTTCGTGGCCTCTCAGCAATACGGCGCGAACCTTTACTACGAAGCCAGCGTCGGCGGCGGAATCCCGATCATCAAGGTCGTCCGCGAAGCGCTCATCGGCAATCGGATCACCGGCATTTACGGCATCGTCAATGGCACGTGCAATTACATATTGACGCGGATGAAGCACGAGGGCGCGGATTTTGCCGACGTGCTGGCGGACGCTCAACGCCTGGGTTACGCCGAGGCGGAGCCGTCCCTGGACATCGATGGCCACGATGCGTTGCACAAGGTTGGCATTTTGGCCTCGCTGGCTCATGGGTTTTGGGTCAACCCGAAACAAATCCACGTCGAAGGCATCCGGTCGATTTCGCGGCTCGACATTCAATTTGCCGGCCAGCTTGGCTATACGATCAAGCTGCTCGGCGTGGTGAAACTCATTGACCGCCTGCCTTCGGCGAAGGAACAGCCGCCCCGGTTGAAGTCACGGAAATCGCCAATCGCCAATCGCCAGTCGCCGATGCCGCATTGCCCCCCTCCCCGTGTGCAGGTCTCGGTGTATCCTGCGCTGGTGCCGAACGCGCAGGTCCTGGCCAGCGTGAACCATGTGTTCAACGCCATTTTTGTCCGCGGCGATGTGGTTGGCGACACGCTGTATTATGGGCGCGGCGCCGGCCCGGACGCAACGGCGAGCGCCGTGTTGAGCGATCTGGCGGACGCCGCGCTGGATTTGAAGTGCGGCAGCCAGAGCCGGATTCCGCCGTTTGTTCCGCACGAATGCGCCGGCGCCGTGCTGAACATGGGCGAAGTCGTTTCCAGGTATTACGTGCGTCTGAGCGTGATTGACAAACCGGGGACGCTCGCCAAAATCGCCGCCATTTTGGGCCGGAGCAAGATCGGCATCTCCTCGGTCATTCAACCCGAAGGCCACGAAGGAGAGAGCGTGCCGTTGATCCTGATGATTCATGACGCGCCGAATGCCGCGATGGCGCGGGCGCTCACAGCCATCAGCCGGCTGAACGTGATCAAAGCCGCGCCGACGATGATTCGCGTGGAAAGTTTTGAATAATTGAGAACCTCACCATTGAAATCGACCGCCAGGAATGTAGGGCAGGCTTCCAGCCTGCCAGATCGGGAGGCACCCTGCCTCTCGAATGTAAGGACAAACCTGCCAGTGGCGGATTCGCTCGGTGAACGTGGGGCGAGCGAACCGCCATCGACGCACAGCTCGGCAGGAGCCTCGCTCCACCCGCGCTTACCGAGCGATCACCCAGCGGTTTCATCACTCACCCTTCGTTCCCGATGAAGCACGGTCCGCCAGACAAAGGAGGAGAAGCCGCTCGCGCCTTTGTGTGGAAAGGTGTCATTCATCATTACGCGCGGTATTTGCCCGTCTCCAAGTCCACCCCCGTCGTCACGCTCCAGGAGGGAAATACCCCGTTGATCCGCGTTTCGAACTTTGTCGAGGCTTGCGGCGGCATGTTCGAGCTGTGGCTGAAGTGCGAGGCGATGAACCCGACCTGCTCCTTCAAGGACCGGGGCATGACCGTGGCGGTGTCGAAAGCGGTTGAGAAGGGCGCCAAAGTGGTCATTTGCGCGAGCACCGGCAATACTTCGGCGTCGGCTGCCGCTTACGCGGCGCGGGCCCAAATCCGCTGCGTCGTGCTCTTGCCGCACGGAAAGATCGCGTTGGGCAAATTGGCGCAAGCGTTGATGTACGGCGCCACGACCGTGGCGATCGATGGAAATTTCGATGAAGCCCTCCGCATCGTCCGCGAACTCGGTGAAACCGGCCTCGTGGAAGTCGTCAACAGCGTGAATCCCGTGCGCATCGCAGGCCAGAAGACGGCCGCGTTCGAAATCTGCGACCACCTGGGCCGCGCGCCCGACTTTCATTTTCTGCCGGTGGGCAACGCCGGCAACATCACCGCTTACTGGAAAGGGTACACCGAATACTTCTCGGATCAGAAGATAACCGGCCTCCCCCGGATGTTCGGTTACCAGGCCAGCGGCGCCGCGCCGATTGTCGAAGGCCGCCCTATTGAGAAGCCCGAAACTGTCGCCTCGGCGATCCGCATCGGCAATCCCGCCAGTTGGGAAGGCGCCGCGAAAGCATTGAAGGAATCGAATGGGCACATCGACAAGGTGACGGACGCGGAAATCCTGGCGGCTTACCAGTTGCTCGCGCGCACGGAAGGATTGTTCGTCGAACCCGCTTCAGCCGCGGCGCTGGCCGGCTTGATTCAATGCGCGAAAAAGAACTTGATTCCGAAAGGCAGCGTCGTCGCGGCGACGATGACGGGCCACGGTCTGAAAGACCCGGACAATGCGATCAAAACCGCCGGCGTGGAACCCGTCGTTGTGGAAGCCAAGCGAGAAGCGGTGCTGAAAGTGATTGGAGTGTGATGAGATCGACGGCGGCCACGATAGAAGTGACTGTGGAGTGGGCGAGACTCCTGCCGAGCCGGCCATTGCCACTCGATCATGGCTCCGCGGGAGCGTCGCCTCACCGGCTGAGGCTCTGCTTCAGGGTTGCCCCACCGAAGAGAATTTGTAATTGAGTTTAGGCCATGTCTCTCATTGTCCAAAAATACGGCGGCACATCCGTCGCCAATACCGAGCGGATCAAGAACGTCGCCGCTCGCGTCGCTCAATACCGCCAGCGAGGAGACCAGATCGTCGTCGTCGTCTCCGCCATGAGCGGAGTCACCGATAACCTCATCAAACTCGCGAAGGACATCATGCCTTTGCCGAGCGAACGCGAGATGGACGTGCTCCTGGCGACTGGAGAACAGACGACGATCGCGCTGACCGCGATGGCCCTGCACGCGATCGGCGTCGAGGCGATTTCTCTGACGGGGGCGCAGGCGGGAATTGTCACGGACGGCGTTCATACCAAGGCAAAAATCCAGAACATCACTCCGAAACAAGTCCATGCCTTGCTGGCCGCGGGGAAGGTTGTCATCGTGGCGGGCTTCCAGGGCCAGACGCCCGAAGGCCAGATCACCACGCTGGGACGTGGGGGATCGGATTTGACGGCCATCGCGCTGGCGGCGGCGCTCAAGGCGGATCTCTGCCAGATTTACACGGACGTCGATGGCGTTTACACGGCGGATCCGCGCATCGTGCCCGGCGCCCGCAAGCTCAGCGAGATTGCTTACGACGAAATGCTGGAACTGGCGAGCCTGGGCGCGAAAGTGATGCAGTCGCGCTCCGTCGAGTTCGCGAAGAAATTCGGAGTCGTCTTTGAAGTCCGCTCCAGTCTCAATGATAATCCAGGAACCCTCGTGAAAGAAGAAACCGCAAGCATGGAGGACGTCGTCATTCGCGGCGTGTCGCTCGACAAGAATCAAGCCAAAGTGACGTTGGTGGGCGTCCCGGACCGGCCCGGCGTGGCCGCGCGCATTTTCAAGGCCCTCGCGGACGCGGCCATGAACGTCGATATGATCGTGCAAAACGTCAGCCACGGTTCGGGAACGCCGGCGACGGACATTTCGTTCACTGTGGACAAGCCGGACCTGCTCAAGGCGACCAGAGTGATCGAGGCACTGAAGCCCGAGATGGGATTTCGCGAAGCCTTGTCCGACGAGAAGATCGGCAAGCTTTCCATCGTGGGCGTCGGCATGCGCAGCCATTCCGGGGTCGCCGCCAAGATGTTTGAAACCCTCGCGCACGAAGGCATCAACATCGACATGATTTCCACGAGCGAAATCAAGATCTCCGTCGTGATCGACCTGGCCAAAGGCGAAAAAGCGATGAAAGCCGTGCACGCGGCGTTCCTGGAGAAGTGAAGTCATAAACAGCCAATTGCGCTTGCGCCGTCCGCCCTTGCCTTCATAATCGAGGCATGGACACGGTGATCAACGGGCGCATTTTGGGCACCTCAATGCTGCTTGCCAATGCCGCGGGAGATCTCTCGGGCTGGGTTGTCGGAGCCTTGATTCTCGCGGGCGCGGCGCTGTTGCTCCTCGAGACGGTTTTGCCCGGCTTGATCGCGGGCGTCATGGGCCTCATCTGCCTGCTGGCCGGGGTCATCGTCGGCTATGCGAAATTCGGCGCACCCACCGGCAACCTGATTCTGCTGGGCGTCGCCACCGGCCTGGTGGTCGGCACGTTGGCGTGGATGAAGTATTTTCCAAACAGCCGCCTCGCGAAGGTATTTGTTTCGGAGCAAACGGTCGGCGAACTAGGCGTCGAGAAACCCGAACTATTGAATCAGACGGGCGCGGCCCACACGAATCTCCGCCCGTCCGGGACCGCCGTCATCAACGGCCGCCGGGTCGATGTGGTCACCGAAGGCAACATGATCGACCGCGGCACGCCCATTCGGGTTGTGGCCGTGGAAGGCTTGAAAGTCGTCGTCCGGGCTATTGAAAATTCCTGAAAACCCTTAACCCAAACCAACCATGGAAAAATCATTCTCCTTCTTCGCGCAGGGACTGTTCAACGGAGTCAGCGGGTGGACGCTGCTGTTCTTTGGCCTGATCGCGGTCGTCGGGCTGGTGATCGCCATTGTGGTCATCAACTTCTTCAGCGTCTGGATTCGGGCCTTGTTCTCGGGCGCGCGAGTGAGCTTCACGGAACTGATTGCGCTGCGGCTGCGAAATGTCCCGGTCGGCATGATCGTCGATAACCGCATCACGGCCGTGAAGGCAGGCCTGGATGTGACGATCGATGATCTCTCGACGCATTATCTGGCGGGCGGCAATCCGAAAATGGTGGTGGATGCCCTGATCGCCGCGCGCAAAGCCAGCATTCATCTTGTCTTCGACCGCGCCTGTGCCATTGACCTGGCCACGAAAGGCACCGGCAAAACCGTCCTCGAAGCCGTGCAAACTTCCGTCAACCCGAAGGTGATCGATTGCCCGAATCCGTCTTCAGGCAAAACTTCAATCGATGGCGTCGCCAAGGACGGCATTGTCATCAAGGCCAAGGCGCGCGTCACCGTGCGCACGAATCTGGACCGCTTCGTCGGCGGCGCAACGGAGGAAACGATTATCGCGCGCGTCGGTGAAGGCATCGTCTCGACCATCGGTTCGGCTGACACGTTCAAGGTCGTTCTGGAGAACCCCGACCGCATTTCCAAAACAGTTTTGGACAAAGCGCTCGACAGCAACACGGCGTTCGAAATTTTGTCCATTGACATTGCCGACGTGGACGTAGGCGAAAACGTGGGCGCCAAACTCCAGGCCGAACAAGCCGAAGCGAACAAGCTCATCGCTCAAGCCCAGGCCGAAGTGCGGCGCGCCGCCGCTGTGGCGCTCGAACAGGAAATGCTCGCGCGCGTCCAGGAAATGCGCGCCCGCGTGGTCGAAGCCGAAGCGCAGGTGCCGCTGGCCATGGCGGAAGCGTTTCGCCAGGGCAACCTTGGCATCATGGATTACTACCGAATCAAGAACGTCCAGGCCGACACCAACATGCGCGACAGCATTGCCGGCGGCGGCGCATCCCCTGCCCCGGTAAAACCGTCCGGAAGCTGATCTTATTGCGGATTGCAGATTGCAGACTACGTTCGCTGATAACTGGCAACTGGCAACCGACAACTGACAACTGACGATGGACTCACTGCTCGGCACCCTGGTGATCCTCTTGATCATGGCGGCTTCAAGCTGGCTGCAGCGCAAGGCGGAAGAGCAGCAGCAACGGAAGCCGCCGGCCCGTCCGCCCATGCGTCCGCCCGTTGGCCCGCCACCCCCACGTGGGGCTGCGCCGCAAGCGCAAACTCCGCCAAAGCCGGTTCAGAAAATAGACTGGCAAGAAGAATTGCGCCGGTTGTTGCAAGGGGACGTTCCTCCCGCGGAACCGCCGCCAGTGATCGTTCGCGAAGCGCAGCCTCCCGCGCCGCCGCCTGTTGTGAGCACGCCAAAGCTGGTTCCGCGTCCCGCCGTTTTGGCGGAAGTGACAGAAGAGGGACCCCAGAGCAGCCGGCTCACGGAAGCCAGCGCGGCTTACAAGAAGGCGCAACAACTGCATGATGCCGCTGCCATCCGGCTGCAACGTTTCTCCGATCATTCCCGGCATGACCATTCGGGAAAAATCCCCATCCAAAGCAAGGTTCGATCACCGGAGATTGCCGCCGCGAGATTGCTCCTCCGAAACCCGTCCTCCGTGCGGCAAGCCTTCATATCCTCGATTGTCTTCAATCCGCCAAAGGGCTTGGAGAATTAGCCCGGCCGCTGCCGGAGTTCTAAGTTCAAGGTTTCAAAGTTCAAAGCTGCGTCGGCGCGTTGAAAACTTCGGCTCGACGCCCCGCTCTACTGACAACTGATAACTGACAACTGGCCACTGAACTATCGCGGCGCCGCGCCGGCCAGGCTCAATTCGAGGACGATTTCGTCCGCCACCTTCTCTTCGTTCCGGCCCGGTTGAATGCCGAAATCACGCCGGCGCACCGAGAAGTTCGACCTCAAGACCAAGAGATCCCCATCCATGCCAGGCGTCCGCTCGCGCAACCGCCCTTTCAAGTAGGTCATCTTGACGGGCACGGTGATTTCTTTGGTGACGCCTTTGATCGTCATCTTGCCCGTCACATCGGCGGTCGTGACGTTTCCTTCGGCTTTGACGTTTTTCGCGCTGACGGCCTCGAAACTAATTTCGGGAAACTTCGCGGCGCTCATCCATTGATCGCCGTGAAGATGTTCCTTCTGCATCGGATTCCCCAAATGCATCGACGCGGTCTGCACGATGATTTTGCCTTTCACCGCGCCGGGATGATCCGGATCAAAGGTGACTTTGCCGGAGATGCCCGTCGCCGTGCCGTTGATGGCCTCCAGGGGCGCATCCAGTTTGAAGACGATATTGTTCACGCCTTTGGAGTCTTTGAAGTCGAACTCAATCGGCGCCGCGGAAAGCGTGGCTGCAAAGCAAATAGTGGAAGTCAGGATCAAAGCATTTCGTTTCATGATTCGAGAACGGTTTTCGGCATATATGACGCCGGAGCAGCCTCACGGTTTCAAAAAGATTGAACCGTTGTCTTCATTTAACAGGAGGAAACGGAGGGAACAGAGAAGAGCTCTCCGTTGCCTCTGTAATCTCCTGTTAGAAAACCAAGGAATCCAAGGATCTTCAAGGTTGGTAGGGAGCGAAAGTCCATGAGAACATCTCTAACCTATTTCGTGGACGGGATCGCTTTCACCCGGATGTTCCGGTAGCGCACGAACTGGCTCGTGTAATTCCCGCCGCCGTGAACCTGAAGCGCGATGCCGCCTTTGTCCGGATGGCGCAGCTCCTTCTCCTGCCACTCCATGATTTTCACGCCGTTGATCCAGGTCGTAATGTGTGGCGGATTGCCCACGATGCGGGCGCGCAACTCGTTCCACTGGCCATGACGCCAGAAATGCGGCCATGATTCGGGCAGCACGGCCAGAGGGAGCGGCGAATCCGTGACTGCTGCGATTTTCTCCGGCGTGTCCACAAAGCTGTAGTTGCGCACGCTGGGTTTTCCGCCCAGGCCCTCGCCGTAAATGCCCATGACATTTCCCTTCGCGTGGTAGTCAATCATCGCCTGCCACGCCTTGCCGTCCTCGGTGCTGCGGAGGAACAGCCCGCTGTCCGGCCCGAAGTCGTTGTTCATTTCCAGCGCGACCTCGAAGTCGCCGTATGGCTCGTCGGTGATCACGATGCCGCCGTTGGCGGGGATATCCTGGCTGCCGACGATGGCGCCGTTCTCCACCACCCAGCGGCCACCCGATTGATTCTTGCTCACGCGGCTGTGACCGGTCTTGGCGCTGACGTGCCAACCTTTGAGGGTCTTGCCGTCGAAGATGGAGACAAAGCCGTCGTCCTTCGATTGTGCCCAAACGCAAAGGGCGGAGACGATGGCGGAGGTCGAGAAGATCGTTGCGAGATTTCGGGTTTTCATAGGCAAGATTTAGTTCAACCAAATTGGTACTTGGTACCATTCAACACTAATTCACACTGATCAACGGTTCGCTGCAGCGCCCTGGCAAGGCTAGAGCCTTTCGACATTTTGGTTTCAATGTTAGGGTGCGACGCTTGTCCCATGTCCAGAGTGCTCGATCAATTGTCCGAAGATCAAGCGAATGGTGAAGCGCCAGTCCTCTGATCCGGTTAGCGATGCGGATGTAAAGGCGAATGTCGTCATAGGACTTCGGCGCAGTTTCGCCTAGGGCAGTCACCACTCGATAGTCCAAGATGGGGAATCTCTCAGGACGCATCCAGTGGAGAATAGCGGAAGCAGTGCGCAACGCGACTCCATGTAACTGTACCAGCGCCTTAATCGACGCGGCATCATTGGAGGCTTGAAAGGCGGCAGCGGTCGCTGTGCGGATGTCGGTCTCAGTATTCAACTCATAGTTCCGTGTATTCCGAACCGACTTCCACCGCGCGACGCGAACGAAGAGATCCTTTGTCAGATGGCCGCGACTGCGAGCCTCCCGAAAGGCATTTTCAAAGGCATGCTCCGCTTTAGCATCACTGTCAGCAATTAAAGTCCAGTAGTCGTCCGCAAGCGCCACGATCTTGTTACGATCATTAAGAACCGCAAGGGCTGCGCGGCTTAATGTCATCGTTGCTTGCATAGTTTCTGCCAACGACCCAAGCTCACGACGCGGGCAGCCAGTCGCGCTCGAATTGGACTGACGTCGCCCGCCCGCTTTCGGTGCACCGCCGTTAGCCATTTTCTTCAAGCGGCAAATTTCGCTTCGACTCCGTGCCGAGCCACAACACATTACCATCGGGATCTGCGAACATCATCTCATACGCCCAGGAACAATTCCGCGGCTCTTGGAGAACCTTGACGCCACGCGCCCTGAACTTCTCGAACAGGGTGTCGCTCTCCAAGCCGATCCACACCCAAACCGGCGCCGACTTATCGCGCCTGTGCTTCTGACGAAGCATGATCGAGCTTCCATCGCGCGAAACGGAGCAAAGCGCGCCGCCGCGCCAGTCGAGCTTGAACTCCAACTTCTCGGTGTAGAAGCGAATGCTTCGGGCGAGACTGCCCACCGGCAGAACCGGAATCGTGCACTCCACCTGACGACGCGCGCGCTTTTTCATTTTGGCTAACAGTGGAGATTACTGAAAACCAGTGGCTGCTCACTGGGTCTTCCCAAGCCAGTCCATCCCGTCTTACTTTTCCACCGCCTTGCCCGCCTTCTCCCACGCCTTGAACCCCGGCTCGAGGTTGACCAGATGCTTGAACCTGAGATCGCCCATCTTCGCGCAAGCCTTGCTGCTGCGGACGCCGCCGGCGCAGTGAACGAGGTACGTCTTGTCCTTGGCCAGCGCGGCGATTTTCTTTTCAAAGTCCGGGGCATTGAAGTCAATGTTCACCGCGCCTTTGATGTGGCCCGCCGCGAATTCTTTCGGCGTGCGCACGTCCAGCACGACATTCTTCTTGTCCGCGGCAAGTTTCTCGAATTCATCGACACCGACATTTTTGTAAGCCTTATCAACGGCTGTGGCGGCCGTTGGAGAGGTTTTGGTTTGGGCATCCTGGGCGGCCGCCGCCAGGCCAGACGCCAGCATCGCTGCGGCGGCGATCGGAATGAACATTCTCATGGGATAATTCTGGGATTTGATGGTTCGATTGTTCCTGGTTTCTTGATTGGGAGTTATTCATGCCCGATTTTCTCTGTCTTCGACAAGCAAATTGAACCTGCGATAACCCCTCTGCAACGCCATGAAGCGCTGGTACGCGCTCTGGCGGAAATCGTTTACGAGGGATGCCCCTCAACCGGCGAATGGCATTGGGACGGCGATTTCACGCGTCTGCTCAAATACTCCGCCGAGGAAATGGGATGCGATCCGGAAAGCTGGCGAAGCCGCGTGCATCCGGACGACCTTGAGTTTCAGAAACCTTACAAGCTGGAGGACCTGGCCCGTGTCGTCCGCGCATGTTTGGACGCCAGGCCTGTCGTTGAGGCTCCGGAACGCGCAGGCGGTAGAAACGCGGCGAACTGGTGGGATGGGCTGGCTCGGTGACCGTTACGAGCGCGCCGCTTGCGGTCACGTTGGTGAGGGTTGTCCAATTGACGCGCGGCGGATCCCCGACGTTTGGACTCCACTGCAATTCGTATTTCTTCCCCGCTTCCGCGTTCCAACTGAATTGCACGCGGCCGTCCGCCAGGATCACCGGAACCTGCAGCCTCGGCGCCGGAGAGGGCCCGGGACCGCCGGCTTCCGGCACGATTCGAAAGAGCCGATGCGGGTTGGGCAAGTCCAGGCAGTAGGACGAAGTTGAGCTGGAGGCCGTGACCCAGGACAACGGGATCCAAGACGATGCTGCATTGGGAGCAGCTTTGACGGAGGCCGCGAAGCTCCCCTGCACGGCGCCTTCATCAATGAGATTCCGCGTCCAGACGCCTTCGGGGCTCCTTTGCCAGAAGCTCACGATACTGGCGCCGGCCGTGGGGGGACCGTTCAGGAGCAAGCCGGCTTCCTCTCCCGGATCAACCCCGGTGATGACGAGGCTCCAGGTCAGCGCATTGGGCACCGGAACTCCCAGCTCCGTTGCATCGACGATGACATAGCCGCTCGGGCTGGTGTCGAGCGTGAATTCGCCGCTGCGAAACACCATCGTTCCCGGCGTGTCGTCCGGGCCGTCATTCAAGCGGAAGAACAATTCCGCTTTCTCGTTCGCGTTGGCGTTCGGACTCAGAAAATAATCGAAACGAAAATCGGTCAGAAGACGCTCGGTCCCGGCGAGTGTGACGTCGTCTCCAAACTCGATTCCGTTGCCTGGGAAAAACGATCGGACGGAGCTGCTGCTAACCGTGTTGTCGTACACCACCCGGGAAACACCGGAAGTGGCTCCTTCGACGCGATACTTCAGGCCCGCTTGTGAATCCCAGTTGAGGCAAACGTTCGTGCTCGAATATCGGACCCGCGGATCGATCACGCCGCCCTGCGACGAAAGCGCGGCGGAACGCGGGGCGGTCTGTGAGGAGAGCCGGCTCAGCGAAACCCGTCCCGCAAGGCGACCCGGAAGAATTGGTAGGCAGTCGGCAACGCCACACAGTGCTCGGTGTTCGTCGTTGTGGCCGTGATGACGGGCGAGACCCGGCTCCAGGCGGCGTCCTGGACGTTGGTCTTGGCTTCCACGGCGTAGTTTGTCCCGGCGACAGAATTCCAGCTCAGGCAAATGCTGTTCGTCTTCGCCACAGCTTTCACAGCAACGGGCTGGCTGGGCGTCGGTGCGGGCGGCGGTTGAGGCGCCGCTCCGACCACTTCAACGCGGAAGAAACGGTACGGTGTCGGCAACGTCACGCAATACCGGCTATTCGTGCTCGCCGCCGTGATCACAGAAGAAAGCCGGGCCCAGGCCGTGTCCTCGACGTTCGTCTTGGCCTCGATCACGTAATTCGTGCCCGCCACGGAATTCCAGTTCAAACAAAGGTTGGTCGCAGTGGCGACTGCCTTCAAGGCCACTGGCTCGCCCGGCGGCGAGGGCGGCGGGGGTTGAGGCGGCGTCCCGCCTACCACTTCAACGCGGAAGAATTGGTAGGAAGTCGGCAGCGTCACGCAATACTGGCTGTTGGTGCTCGCTGCCGTAATCTCCGCGGAAAGCCGCGCCCAGGCGGTGTCCGCGACGTTCGACTTGGCTTCGACGACGTACTTCGTGCCCGGCACCGAATTCCAGTTCAGGCAAAGGTTGGTGGTCGTCGCTACAGCTTTCACGGCCACCGGCTCGCTCGGCGGCGGCGGGGGCGGTTGAGGCGGCGCGCCGCCCACAACTTCGACGCGGAAGAAGCGGTACGGTGTGGGCAGCGTCACGCAGTATTCGCTGTTGGCGCTCGCCGCGGTGATCACGGAAGAGAGCCGCGCCCAGGCCGTGTCCTCCAGGTTCGTCTTTGCTTCGATCACGTAATTGGTTCCGACGGCGGAATTCCAACCCAGACAGAGATTGTTCGTCCCAACGGCTAGTTTCAACCGGACCTCTTGAGCCGGGGGTGGCGGTGGCGGCGGCGCCGGCTCGGTCACAATCACAATTCGCACAAACCGATACGGCGTGGGCAGCGGCACGCAATACTCCGTGTTCGTACTGGCGGCCGCGATGACCGAAGAGATGCGGCTCCACACTTGATCTTCGAGGTTGGTTTTGGCTTCCACGACGTAGTTCGTGCCCACCGCCGAGTTCCATCGCACGCAAAGGTTGGTTTCGCTGGCGTCGGCCCCGACAATGATGCGCTGGGCCGGCGGCGGCGGCGGCGGGGCCGCGCCCACGACGGTGATCTGGAAGAACCGATACGGCGTCGGCCGATCCAGACAGAATTCGCTGTTCGTGCTCGAAGCCGTCAGCACCGACGAAATCCGATCCCAGATCCGGTCTTCGACATTCGTCCGGGCCTCGACGACATAATTCGTCCCGATCGAAGACGTCCATCTCAGGCAAAGATTCGTGGGGTTCAGCACGAGCACGGGCGTGACAAACTGCACGGGCGGCGGCGGCGGCGGGGCCACACCCACCACTTCAACGCGGAAGAATCGATAAGGTGTCGGCAAGTCGAGGCAATATTCCGCAAGCTGGCCGGCCGTGGTGATCAAAGGCGAGACGCGAGCCCAGGTCGCGTCGTCCACGCTGGATTTGGCCTGGACGTAATAGTTGCTCAACACCATCGACGGCCAGCGCACGCAAAGGTTCGATTGCCCCACCAGGAGCAACGGCGTGATATACTGGCCCACGGGCGGCGGCGGCGGCAGCGGTGTGGTGGGCGTTTCCATGATGCGGAAGAAACGGAACGGTCCGGGGAAACTCATGCAGTACGTGACGCTCTCGCCGGTGCCCGTGCTTTGCGGCGCGGCGTCAATCCAGGCCGGATCATCGACCGCGGCCTTTCCTTGCACGTTGTAGAAATACCCAAACACCGTGTCCCAGGTCAGGCAGAGTTCTCCAGGCCGGAATGTCAGGTCCGGAATGATGAATCGAATTCCGGGCCGCTCGATCTCGATCAACTCGTCCCCTTGAATGGTGAAACGGAAATTCGTGGGGAGCCTGTTCACGACCAGAACGTACCAATCTCCGCGCAGCGTGGGCTGCTGAGAGTTGGTGGTAATCGTGGGGGCCGCGCTGAAATTCGTGCCCGACGTGTTGCTGCTCAGGAAACTCACCGGGGTGGGGAGGGAGTTGAAGCTGGCGAAGATATCCGCGTTCGCATTGAGGTTCGTCACCACGAATCTCACGCCGGGGACCGGATTCGTAATGGTGAAGCGGAAGTAATTCGTAAATTCCGGGCAGTACTGGATCGTGAAATCCAGCGGCACACTATTGGTGAGCGCCACGACATTGGTTCCCGTGATTTTCGCTCCCGCCACCGTTAGCTCGGTCGCCGTGATCGTGTAGAGAACCGTGTTGGTCGATTTCTGATAGACCCCGATGTACCACTCATCCCCCGGCAACATCGGCACAGGCGCGGAATTCGTGCTGATGGTGATCACTTCGTTGGTTCGGTTGCCGGGCAAGTCGATGGAGTAATCGAAATGGGTCAGGTCGGGCAAAGGCGGCAGCGGCCCTTTCTTGATCACCATGCCGAGGTCGCCGTTCCTGGGCTTCAATTCGAATTCCACCTGCCCGGCGTTGCAGGACGGAGTGAAGACGTAGTAATTGAACAGATTCGTCAGCGGCGGAATGCTGTTCGTGTAGGGCACGCTGTTGGTCAGCGGGATGATGCGGCGCGGGCCGTGGCACTCATCGCGGTCCAGATTCAGGACCAGGGAATAATTGTTCGTCTCTTCCTGCTTCAGGTTGTGAACCGCGAGAAAAAACCGCTTGCCCGGCTGCAATGGCACCGGGTGCGCCGGATCGGCGCGCAAGGCGAATGTGCCCGTGCCCAGAGTCGCGTCCGCAGCGACGCTGTTCGTGGTCGGCGAATAATCGTCGCGGAGCAGATCGCCCGTGGGCAAGCCGCTGCGGTCAGCCAGGAGAACGATCTTGTTCGTCGGGCCGGTCAACGTGGCAAACGCTTCTTTCGTGGTGTCGCAAAGGTCCACAATGAAATAATTCGTCTGATTGTTGGTCAGAACGGCGCTGTACGCGACGTCGTTGGTCAGCACGATGGCCCGCGGCCGGGGTTCGCCATATTTGAGGAGCAATTCCCAACTCAAAAGGCCGGTCGGCAGACTGGCCCCAGGTCCCCGGCGCGTGTCGAGGATTTCCAACTTCCATTCCCCGATCGTGCGTTCGCCGTTCAGAATGCTCAAGGCTTCCTCCGGCATCACGAAAGTGTTCGTGGTCGCCACGACGTCGAAGAGTTGGACGTCGTCCACGAGCGGCCCCGCGCTGGTCAGCGAAGCCATCTCAATGACGGTGAGAGGACTTGTGGCGCGGAAGACGATGTCGGTCGAAACCCATCCGAAGCCCTGGACGGGCACGAATTTGTTGGCCGACCGCACGTCCGCAGGCGGGCCGTAATAGACCTGCAAGCCGTGAGCGACACCCGGGCGAATCGCGGCGGGGTTCCGGTTGTATTTGAAGCTCAGCAAATATTGCGATCCGGGCGAGGTGGGGACGGTTCTGAGGATGCCGGCGGGACTTCGCGTCGTGTCCAGCTCGAGGAAGTTCGTTCCCGATGCCGAAGGCACCCCTGGAAGTGTGGCCAGCGTCGCGTGGACTTGCACGCGGCCTTGCGTGACGGTCCAACCGGAGACCACGGCGTTGGAGCTGTATGCGCCCAGAGTGGCGTTCTCGAATCCGTCGGAGAACAACGGGACGTCAAGGCCTCCGCCGACGGCATTGGTGTAGGGCGCGGTGGCGAATTTGATCGGGAGCAGATCTTTGAAGCGGTTCGTGGCCTCGGTGAAAATCGCGAAACTGATGTTCGTGTCGTATCCCGATCCGTAGCCTTGCGGGCTGAAGCCGCCGCGGTTCTCCGTCAGCAGAATGCGCGCGCCTTGCGGACTGACCAGGTGCAAGACCAGGTCCTGGGGCCGCGGATGGTTGACGCGAACTCCGACCTGGACATCGGTGACTTGTTTGTCCGCCAACACGTCAAACGTGGCGGAGGTGCGTCCGTCATCGATTGTCGTGAGAATGTTGGTGGAGGTCAAAGTCAGCGACGTGTCCGCCGTGAGGCCCAGTTCAGCCAGAGACACAATGTGGAACTTCACCGCCGCCGAGAGGCTCGGATTGTACACGCAGATCACGTAACGTCCGGCCAGCAACGGCGCGGGTTCGTCCTTGATTCCCAATCGGAGTTCGCCGCCGGGCGGATTGATGGTGATGGTCTTGTCGAAATCATTCGTGTCCGGGACTTTTTCCCGCCGGATCATGAGTTCGACCGGGCCGGTCAATTGCGAGAGCCGCACCACGAGATTCGTCGCTTCCGGAGGCACATCGTGGAAGAAGCACGTGCGGTCGTTCGGTAAAACCTGGCCGTCCAGACCCGCCGCGCCCGCCGCGCCGAGATTGCCGCCGAAGAGCGGGCGAATCCGGATCGTCAGCGACGCCACGCGTCCGGTGTGCGTCGGCGCATTATCCACCATATTGAGCATCCAGACGCCGGTGCTGTATCGTCCGGCGAAATTCTCCAGACTGCCCGGCCCGTCGGTTCGCTGAGTGAACGGCAAAGGCGCGAACCGGCTGTCGTCATAGACGAAAATGTTGGTCCCGGAGACCCGGCCCGGGATCAGCGTGTGATTGTTCAAAACCGCCGAAGTCCCTTCGTGGCTGAGAATGCCGATCAGGTCACCCAAATCTTCATGAGCCAGCACGCTCGTCACCACCACTCGCTCGGCCACAACGGGCGTGATTCCAATCGCGAACATTTGCACGCCGCCGGGACTGCTGGCCACGCCGTCCGGAATGATCGCGGGAACCGGGAAAGCCTGGAGCACGGGGCTGCCGTTGTCCAACGTTTCGAAGGGCTGGTCGCTGGAGTACGCAATCAGCCCGTACTCGGCCGCTTGTTGGTCCTCGGATTTGACTCCGATATAAAAGACATCTCCGAGCGCGGCGTTGGTGAACGTGATGTATTCCGTGCCGCCGCGCGTGGTGGATTTCCAGGCGGAATCCATCGCGAGCTGATTCAGGTTCGTCAGGCCCGCATCCTTGGAAACGTACAGATCAATGTCCGCTTCGAGATTCCTGGGGCGCCCCAGATCTGGAGGCAAAAAAGTGATGAACGCGACGTTGGTGCCATTGGTAATCGTCAACGGGCTGTTCGTCATGAACGAGTTTGTGAACACGTAAAAATTCCATTGCTCCGGCACGCCATTCCGGTTCGTCGAAAGCGTGGGTTGCGCGCCGGCATGGCGATTGAGCAACGGCACCCCGTTGGTCATGACGGTCGGCGCAGGCGGGATGGCGGGCGCGTTGGTGGTAATGGGCGTGATCGTGAAGGCGTTCGTCAGGCTCAGATCGCCAGTCGAAACCACCAGCGCGAAATCCTGCACGATATCCAGGTTCGTCGTGGTGACCGACGTGTAATCCGAAACCGCCGCGACGTTGACGCGGTGGCCCACGACGCTGACGACGAAATTGGAGCCGAACGGTTCGCGGATGAACACGTTCTCCACGTTGTTCACCATGTCCGTGACCGGAGGCGTATCCGGTTCGCTCGGTTGCGTGAAGTCGCTCGCGACCGGGATGTTGTTTCCGTAATAGACCTGCCGCGTGACGGTATTGGAGACGACAAGGTTCAGGTCGTTGACCAGTTTGATCGCGGCGTTGGGATTGCCGGGCGGATCGGTCCAGACCAGCGTCACGCGCAACGGCACTTGCTGCGCGCTTTCGGTAAGATTGACGTTCCACGATTTGGTCTGGCCGGTGGCGACGGCATTGGTCGGGTGTTGATCGAAAAATCGGATGGGCCAACTGGCTTCAGGCTGGGACAGCATCAGCGCGGGCAGCGTATTCGAGATGTTGACCAATCCCCAGCCCTGGTAGTTGATCGAGCTTTTCGGGTAGCTGTCGTAAAGCGGTCCCGCGGAACGCGCGCCGTGAATCAGCAACGCTTTCATCAACGCCGGGCTGTTCGTGCGCCGCAGACTCTGCGACCCGAACGTAGGGGGTCCCAACTGGGTGACCGGGAGCCGCGACTCAAAAAACTCCTGGATGAGCGCGAGCATCCCTGAAACCACGGGCGCGGCCATGCTCGTGCCGGATTCGTAGCGGTAATAGCGGCCCAGCTTGGGATGAAGTTGCTGCAATACCTGCGCCTCGGCCGCATTGGTGCCCGGTTCGTAAGCCCAATCCTTGGAGCGCAGCGAAACGATGAAACCACCGGGGGCCACGACGTCCGGTTTGAACCGCCCGAAATCGCCTTCCGCTCCTATCTCGATGTTCCCCCGGCTCGAAAAGGCGGCGACCTGATCGTCGCTATCGCTCGAGAGCGCGAATGGTTCATTCGTGCTCAATGTCAGGTCCATGTTCGTCACGACCGCCTGATTGGTGATCCTGCGAAAACTCTCCAGAGCGCCGACCGAGATGACGTTCTTGGCGGTCGCGGGAGAGGGTACGCTGCTGGAAAGACCGCCCAGGCCGTCGTCTTCGCCCTCGCCGGTGTTGCCCGCGGAAACGACATAAAGCGTGGATTGGGCATTCGTTACGCCGGGCAACGCGTCGCGCGTCGCGGCGTCAAAGCGAGCCGCGGAAGAGTCGTATTCGTTCGCGCCATTGTAATTCCAACTGTTGTTCGAGATGAGCGTGCTGCGGCGCCGGAAGGAAAACAGGTTCGTCGCCGCGGCTCGCTCGTGTAAATAGGTGTCCGAGACGGCGGGATTCACGGCCGGACCGAACACGATCGGCATGGTGAAAATTCGGGCGCGAGGCGCGACGCCGCGGAAGTTCGAGTTCGTAACCGAACCGTGCGGCAATTCCGGGATGGACGCGGACTGCGTTCCGTTGCCCGCGATGATTCCGGCCACGTGCGTGCCATGGCCAACGGTATCCGTCAGCAGCCGCTGCTCTGAAACGGTCACGCGGCCTTGCAGATCCGGATGCGAGGCATCGGTCCCGGAGTCGTTGATGTTGACGACGATGTTGCTTCCAGTCAGTCCGAGATAATTGACGGCGGTGGTGGTGTTGGTCGCCAGCCCGATCCTCACCCGCATCTTGTCGTTCATGAGCTGGCGGTCGTGGCAAAGCTCGATGCCCTGAACCGATGGAAGCTGCGCCAGCGCGGGCAAACTGCGGGGTTCCGGGCGAATCACAAGCTGGGGACCGAACGGCGACGGCTCCTCCGCAATCAACTCTGCCCCGAGCGCTTGCACGGCCCGCACTGCTGACTCGCGCTCTCCCGGGAAGAGAGTCAGCCGCAACCAGCGAGCTTCGGGCACCGGCTCTTGCTCGACGGCGAGAACGAGCAGCTTGTTTTCAAGTTTATAGTATGGTTCGTACGGCAGAACGGACCTGACCCCGGCCCAGGTTTTCAACCGCCGGGCGCCTTCCGGCGAGACACGCACCAAGTAACTGTTGTTCGGGATGTAAGAGATGATCGACGCGTTAGCTTCACGCAACCGTGCGCGAAATTCATCACGGATCGGCCCGCGCGCCTGGACCAGATAACTCCCCGGATCCCCGGACGACTTCAGATGCGCGGGAATCGGAAGCGCGGCCGACTGCGTCGTGTCAATCCAGGCATTGCGGAGCAGGATGGCCGTGTCAGAACGGGCCAGTTCCTGCGCGGATTTCGGAGTGTTGCTCACCCGATACGCGGCGCGCCCGCTTTGCATGGCGGGTCGTCGCTCGGATGCGGTGCGGACCGTCTGGGCTGGCGTGGCAGCGATTTGCGCGGCCAGAGCGCTGTCGAGCCGCGTCAGAAGCGGGAAGTTGTAGCCGGAGGCGGATTGAGAAAGCGAGGAGGCCTGGCGTTGCTGATTGGTCTGCGGCGGAGGCTGGATCGATTTCCGGGCCTGGTAATCGTTGCCATAAAGCCAAAAAAACAGCGCCGCCGCCAGCAGCAACAGGCTTAACAAGAACCACGTTCGACTTTCCAGGCGCATAGTGAAATGCTCGTCACGTCTCTATCCCGCAAGACCCAGGACAAGGCTTTTTCTTAGGATGCGCGTTCCACGCGAACAATGGCAAAGAAAAAACTGAGAAAGACTCGGAATGGAGAGCCGGATTCCGCTCCTTCACCCTGCCCTCCCCACGAACGCCCCCCTCTCCCGTCCTGCGGACCCCCTCTCCCCCTCCGAGGAAGAGAGGGGGAGGCTCAGGGGGACAATGCGCGACGTCCTGCTGCGGAGAGTTCTCTCCCGGGTATTTGTTCAGCGTAGCGCAGATTCGTAATCTGCCGTATCGCGGAATTGCATTCCGCAGGGGCTCGGCAAGTTCGAGGGCTCTGAAACTCGCCGAACCGCTGCCGATTGCAAATCGGCGATACGGCAGAGTGCAACTCTGCGCTACGGCGAACGGCACGCTGAACACATGATTCATCCCCTGATCCCGTTCTCTCATTCGTCCCTCTTGTCCCTCATTCCGGCGGCAAAATCGTAAAGCTCTCGACCACGGCGCGCGGCTTCCTCGGCGCGTCTTCAATGCGGATGACGGTCTTGGTCGCGTATTCGCCGGTGATCTGATAATTCGTGCAGATGTTGTAAAAACTGCCGGCCGTGACCAGGGAACGCTCGGCGGGCTTCAAGGATTGTCCGAAGGCATAAATTACGATGCGCGGATCGTCGGTTTTCAGAAGCGAAAGAATCTGCTGCGGGATGCGCTCAACCGCCACGTCGGTCAGCCCGCGTTCAAGCTGGGCGGGCGAACTCAAATTGAGGAACGGGGACGCCACGGTCAATTCAGGCGCCGCCAGCACGTCGCCCAACGACTGGAACGTGCCGGTGGGCTGCTGGGCTTTGGCGCGGTTGATGCCATCGACGATTCTTGAGAGGTGAGGCGAGTTGGGCTGGATGAACAAATCGTCGAACTTCATTCCCGTGATCGGCCCCGGATTTGCCAGAGAGTTGGAAAGCACCGCCACGCCGCTCAACACTGCGGACCACGCGGCCAGATTAGTCTGATTCACGGACAACAGGCCGCGCGCGGCGCCGGGGTTCGGAGCGACCGTGAACAAATCGAGCAGCTTCCAGTCGTTGGTCGGATGCGTGCCGTAGCTCCCGGCCCACTGGACCCACAGGTTCGGTTCCTCCGCGCCTGCTTTCAAATAGATCGTCTGCCAGGGCGTTCCGCGATGCACGCGGCCCAGCCAGCCGATGTTCGGGAATCTGTTGGTCGGAAAATCCCAATCATCCGAGCTGCGCACGAGCGGATCTTTGATCGACATCCGATAACTGCTGGCGTCGGCAGTCCGGTTTGGGTTGCCGCCCCAGGGCCGGTACCGTTCGTTCATCAGGCCGAGGTTGGAAACGGGAAGCGGATTGTTCGGCGGGCGGATGAACAGCGCGTTCCGGGAACTGGTGAGCACCGGGTCGGTCAAATCTTCCGGCGTGTAATGCACCAGCGGATCGTTCGCCTGCCACGTCGTGCGCTGGTAAATCTTCCGCGTCGGCGTGAACGGAACCTGCATGACCAGATTCGTCGAAAGCGGGGAAAAGAACTCCCGGAATTTCTCGATGGCCTTCTGTTTGTCGCCGCCGGTGACCGGATTCTCGACATGGCTGCGCCACACGTCCGGCGCGACATTCGGATCGCCGAGAGCGACGTTGATTTGATTCACCACGCCGATGGTCGGGCTGCGCGCGCTGGCGGCGACACGGTTCGTGTTCCACAAGTCGCCGTCGCTCATTTGCGAGCCGCTGAAGAAGCGGCCGCCTGTCCGCGCGGTGTCCGCGACCAGCAGCCCGGAGATGTCCACCGAAGTCACCAGGTTGTCCAGGTTCACAAAATCGACGATCCGGGGCGGGACGACGCTTTTGTCGATCATGGCGTACTGAAGCCGGTTGCTGATCAGGAGGAACAGTTGCGGCGGATCGAATGTGTTCTCGAAGCTGTTCGTCGAGCGCGGATCCAGCAGGAACGGGAACCGCCGCGAAAGGTACGCAGAATTGGTCAGGAAATGGACATTGGTGTGAATCGGCAACAGAAACGAACTCGGGCTGAGCCGGTTGGTCCAGATATTATTGGTGATCGTGCTGGAGACCAGGCCGCTGGTCGTCCGCAGCGTGCGGACCGTGTTGTCCACGACGTGGAACAGCCGCGTCCAGTATCGGTTCGTCACGCGCAACTCGAACGGAAACGCTCGTTGGAAGTTTTGTGTGTAGGAATTCCAGGCTTCGACGCCGAAGATGTTGGAAATGCCCACCACGTACATTTGATTCGTTTGGAATGTGTTCGCAGAGAGCTTGCGGATTTCCAGTTTGCGGCTGACCTGCACCGCCGTCTCCATGGAGAGTTCGTTGAAGTTGGGATAGCCCTTCTTGGCGCCAATGACGGCCGGAACTCCAAAAATATTGATCCCGAAGAGCGGCGTGTTCGTGGGGATGTTCGGCGCCAGGGCTACTTCCTGCGCGGTCATCCAGTTGTTGAGCAGGAGGTTCATTCCCCTTTCCTCGACGTAACCATGAATGATGACGTTGGTGGAGGTCTTGACGAAGTACGGCCGGAACACGGACGGATAATCGTTCGTCGTGCCTAGAGTGCGCGTCGTGGTGCTGTCATACAGATTGGCCGCGACCTGGAGCAACCGATGCGTCGTGGCGTTGTACTCGTTGTTCGTCATGTAGAACGGCACGCCGTTGGCCGCCCCGGAGTAAAGTAGTTGAATATTGTTCAGGCCGAAATTCGTCCGGACCGGCGTGTTGCCCATCAGGAAATGCGTGTGCGGGCCCGGCAGTGCTTCGGATGTGCTTACGGACATTGGGCTGACCGCCTCCAAAAGCTGCCCGGATGGGGTAAGGACAAGGGCATTGGTGGTGTCGCCCCGGCGGAGATTCGCGCGCAGCAAGCGGTCCGCAGCCTGGCTGAAGAAAGCGGCCGCATTGGTCGCGGCCATTGACGGATTTCCCGGAACCACCGGATCCCACGGAATAAAACTGGAAAGTCCGTCCGGAAGATCGTTTCGATAATTGATATGAAGCTTGTTCGTGTAGTGCATCCGGAAATCCGCGCCATAAAGCCGGTTGGACACGGCCGGTGTCGAATCGGTCCCCATCTGCGCCAGATAACGGTAGAACGTGTAACGGTCGTAGGAGGAAAACGCGTTCGTCATCGGCGAAACGAAACGATTCGTGAAGAACGCCGAGAAAGTGCGCGAGGCGGGATCCGGATTCGCGGGATCGAGATTAAATAGCTCCTGCACGTCATAGTAGAGTTGCGGGTTTGGGCTGCCTGGCCAGGGCTTGGCTGGCTGGTCGGCCAGGGGCCCTACGTCCAGATTCTTCAGCGACGTGCTCAAAAGCAGCGGACCGTCTCCGTAGTTGTCGAGGCCATCGGTTCGGAATGCGAGCGTCGCAAACGCGCCCAGCGTCGTGGGAACATTCGGAAGCTGGTAAGTCGTGGGCAGATTGGGCCGCTCGTCGCGATAGCGGTGGCGCAGCAGCGTCCGGGCGTCGTCAAAAGCCGTGCCGGTATTTGCAACCAGAGCGGCGGGGCGATAAACGTAATCTCGCCAGGAGTTCGTGTTGAGATCGCGGAGGAAGCCCGCGAGATTGAGTTCCCAGGAACCGAGGCCCGTGTTGCGGCTGTAGCCGTCAGCCAGCAGCGTCGGGTTGTTCAATGACTTGACGCTGTTGTGAATGAAATTCAGGTCCAGCGTCTTTCCCGCCGGCAGCACGAGGTAGCAGTAGCGTCCGATGAAGAAATTTGAATCCGAGTGCGGCCTCTCCGGGCGCTCCAGCACCCCGATCCACTCCGGATCGCCGACGAAATGCGACCACACCGCGCTCGCGGGATCGGTCGTGAACCCGTTGGTGGATACCAACTCGCCGGGCCGGTTGCCGAGCATGGGGAGAAAGCCATTGGTCTCGAACCGGCCATTGCGATTGAGATCCAGATAGAACCTGAATTCGTTCGATCCGAGCCGGTTGGTCGGGACAAACACCGGCGGGCGGGGATCGAACTGGAGGTTGGCCAGATTCCGCAGTTGGTCGTCGAGATTCGCAAGAGGCCGTCCGTTGGCGTAGGTGTAACTGACGTTGTCCAGGGCCGCGGCACCGGGCCGGAATCCGTTCGGGTTGATGAAATTCGTCGAGACGATCAAATCGTAGTTGAACGGGTTGGTCGTCGCGAGAATCCGGGCGATGATTTCGGACACCGCGCGCGCCGTGCCCGCTTCCGCCATCAATCGCGAGTCCGTTTGATCGTTGGTGACGGTGACGGAGATTTTTTCGCGGCGGCTGACGGCGAGAAACACCACCGCCATAAGCGTCACCAGGGAAAGCATGATCAACGTGATGACCAGGGCCACGCCACTCTGTGCTGTTGAACCCGGTAGGGACGCGTTCCACCGCGTCCCTGATCTCTCTCTGCAACCCCTGATCCCACCTCCTGGGAGGGGTGGAGCGGTGGGTTCGTGGGGAGAATTCTCCCAAGCAACACTTCGCGCATGCCCCCCCTGAACAGATTCTTGGACCACGGATTTCGCGGATTTCGCGGATAACGAAGCACTCTTATCCGTGTTATCTGTGTAATCCGTGGTTAAATCAGGTTCGTTGGCAGGGAATACCGGAGTCCGCGTGCCGTAGATGGGAAGGCCGCCGGCATTGTTCCCTCGCTGCGCGCGATCCTCCTTCTCCCCAGGGGAGAGGGCCGGGGTGAGGGGGAAGGGCGTGTGCCGCCGGTCGGTGCGGACAAAACGGAGATTGGGAATTGGAGAGTTCATTGCCATGCGGTTCGGATGGGGATTCGTTGGCGGAACAAGTGGACCTTGTTCGCGCGCTTTTTGAGGAAGTCCTGCGCGACGCTCGCCGACGCCAGTCTCATCGAGTCGTATTGAACCAGAGTGTCAGGTTCGACCACGCCGAACTCCAGTTCCAGATACGCCGGGAGCGCGTTGCTCAGGAAAATCAGTCTCGTTTGCCGCGCCACGTCCTCCCGCAGAATCACATTGTTGGCCGTGCCAACGGGAAGGGAGGCCTGCCGCAATGTCTGGCGCAACACGCGATATTGCGGATGGAAAAAGTTGGTCGTTTCCACGCCGATCCGCCGGCCTTGCGGATCGTAGGCGAGCAATCGCATATGAATCACGCCGTCCGCCACGCGGTGGAAATTCGTGGAAAGTGCCCCGGTCGCGCGGTTGGTCGGGTCGGCCGTAAAATAGGCGCCGCTGAGATTGTTCGAGGAGATGAAGCGATAGTTGGTCGAAACTGTGAACCGGTAAAGCGACCCCACGCCGTTCTGCGCGCCGAGGATCCGGTAGCCCGTGCCCACCCACGTGTTCGTGCGGCGGCTCACGAAGAAAAGCTCCTGCAGCACATTGGTGCGCAGTGGCTGCTGTTCGTCCAGGTCCGATTGCACCACCGGCGCGATGGCCGGGATGGACCCGGCGTAAAGATTGGTCGCGCCGGCAATCCCGGTCGCGGTGATCTGTTCCAATTCGCGGCCGATCATGTCCAGCGCGGCGCGCCCGGCTTCGAGGACATCGACCTGGGTGATGCTTCCGCGCAGGGCCTTCTGCGTCTGATTGAACATGTGATAGAGCGCATAGACGATCAACGACATGATCGACACGGCGACGAGCAGCTCCATGACGGTGAAGGCCGTCCTTTTTGTCCACACGCGATTTTGAAATGGAGTTTTCATTAGAATCCGGCCACGAGCGCGTTCGTGGCAAACGCGTTGGGTTCAAACCAGTAAAACGAGTAACGAGAACGGGGCGGCGTGAAAGGCCTCAATTCGCCGCTCACCAGCGTGCGGAAGGATTTTCGGCTCCGGCCCGTCTCCCAATTCTGGCCCTTCTGATACAAGGGCCAGCGCAGGGTCAGACGCACATCGTAGAGGTTGTTCAGCAGGTTGGTCGCGATGGCGAATTCGTTCGACCGCCCGGAAACCCAGCCGGGCGGACGATTCATGAACGGCACGACTTCGGATCGCACTCGGTAGCGAAACGCCACTTGATCGTTCAGCCGGCTTTTCTCCCCGGCCACGCCCGTGATCGCCCGCACGTGCGCCTCGACGGCGTTGGAGCGGGTCGAACCGTCCGGCATCCGCTCGAACTTCGGCGTGCTCAGGAGACCGATAATTTGCAGGCCGTTGGTCAGGCGATTGGGCACGTTGGCGGCCAGGGTGTTGGTGAACGTGATGGAATTGAGCCGGCCGTAACGCACGGTCACGGACTCGACGTAGTTGGTCAGGTCATCGACGCCTTTCGATCCTGTTCGGATGGCTTCCAGCAGAAACAGGCCATCCTGGTTGATGATCGTCTCTTCGCGGTTCTCCTGTTGCACCTTCACGCCGGCGGGCAGCACGCCAATGATGGCGACAAGTGCGAACGCAATGATCGCCAAACTCAGCGCGATCTCGACCATGGTGAAGGCCGCGCAACGCGACGTAGCGTAGATTTGAAATCTGCCGTATCGCAGAATTGCATTCTGCGAACGCCTGACAGGCTTGATCGCCTCGGAACTTGCGGGAGCGACGCCGATTGCAAATCGGCGATACGGCAGAGTGCAACTCTGCGCTACGACACCGCACCGCAACGCGCCGGCTGGGTGCCGGCCTGATCGCTTCTCAAACTGCGTTTTCATGATGTTCTATTGCGGGATGACAGGTTCGATTTTGGCGCGGCCCGTGAGCCAATTGACCCGGACGTATTGAAAGGTATTTGTGCCTTGTCCGGGCGGGATCAACTGCACGTCCGGCGTGGAATGGATGAAATTTCCAGCGTCGTCGCGCGGAAATGTGATGTGGCCTTTGGCCAGCGGAATCAACTCGTCCTGTTGCGAGGTAAGCTGGCCGTACGGATTGAAAGCGATGTACGGCAGCATGAACGGCGAGCTGTTGGCATCCGGAAACGGAAACGCATTGGTCGCGAAGCTCCGCAGATAATCGTTGGGATGCCTAGAAAGCCTGGAGTCGAATTTGTACGGAGCGAACAGGGCTCCTTCAGGAAGCGTCTTCCAATCGGAAAGATACCGGCGCCGGCCTCGGCCCGGCTGGTCGCCCACCGTGCGCGCGGCCAGCAGCGCGTAGCCTCGGTACGGTCCACCGAGCAGATTGGTCACGTACCGCAGTTCCTGAAAGTCGCCCCGGGCCTGGTCCAGCTTCTGAGCGACATACGGCGGGACGAACACCATGTAAACCGTCGTGCGGTCGTTGATGGCACGAAGGCGGGCGAACGCGAGATCGTCCAGAATCTGGCGGTTGGCGGCCGCGTTGAGGTTGGCTTGGCCAATGCCCTTCAACGCCGGCAGCGTGATCGACGTCAGAATGCCGATGATTACCATGACCACGAGCAATTCGACCAGCGTGAAGGCGCGGCAAGATTTTGGAAGGAGCGTGGACAGCTTGTCCGCACGGCGTCTTGGCGAAACGTTCGCGAGACTTGCGGGCAGGCTGCCCGCGCTCCGTTCGCGGGATTCTTGAAGTTCCCCGCTGTTTTCGGCCGTTCTCCCTCTCCTAGCGGGAGAGGGTTGGGGTAAGGGAGAACCACCGATACTTCCCATGAACCTGGTAGGGACGGATTCCACTCCGTCCCTGACTTTGCTCAGCGATCGAAACGACAATTTCAGGGACGCGGTGGAACGCGTCCTTACCAGTTCATGAGTCGTGCGCACGGCTTGGAGGCCGTGGCAGCTTTCCAAGAACGTGGATTTTCCCAACGGCTTCACCCTCAGCCTGTCCCTGTCCCTCTCCCTCAAGGGAGAGGGAATTCCGCAGAACCGAAGATCCGAACCTGTGGCGCAAGCTTTCAATTCTGTCCGTTGTTCATTCATGCCGCCGTCATTTACTGCCAGCTCAGGATATTGTCCTTGTTGGGGGGCAAAGCCGCCGGCACGGCCGGATTGGCCCAACCATCAGGCCCCATGGACCAGACCATGACCTCCGTGCGGGCTTCGAAGGAGTTCGCCTGTTTGGGATTGCCCCTGAACAGACCATTGTGGCCGATGCCTTTCGCATCAGCCGAAACCTTGTCGTAGCGGTAAAGCCCGTCCCGGCATTGCCCATCGTAGTTCAGGTCGATTGAGATGATGTAGGGGTTGCCCCACGGGTCGCGATACACTCCGTCGGGGCCAATCCCGGGAGTCTGCAGACCGTCCACTTCCTTAGCGTCGAGAAAAGATGTCTTCTGGGTGTTGAGCGAGTGATTGATGTTGACCGTGGGCTGGCCGTTTCGAAACACGGTCAGGTCCTTCAAAATGGCGATAATCTCCGAGTTATTGGCCTGTGCCCGTGCGTTGACTCCCAGCGTTCCGATTTGCGATTGCTGGCCTTTCTTGTTCGCCCACCAACCACCGCCGTACCTGGTGCCATAAGTAAAGTCGGGACTGTTTTCTCCGGCCTCAGATAGGGCGGCGCGTGTGTCCCTGGAAGCCGGGAAAACATGATAGGTGGACTGATAGGCTTTGATTGCGCCAACGATGCTGCTGATCTCGGTTCTGGCCTTGATGACCTGCGCTTTAAGTTTCGCCTTGCTCACGACGGGCAGAAGCATCGACGCCAGAATGCCGATGATCGAGATGACCACGAGCAACTCGATCAAGGTGAATCCCACAATGAATTTCCGGGAACGAGTAAAGAAGTTTTTCATAATAAGTTCAAAAATCAATTATTTCGGGCCGGCGGATCAGAAATCAGAATGGAGATGTGCGGCTGCGCGCCATGCGCCACCCCTCTCTCTAAGGGAGAGGGCCGAGGTGAGGGGGAACGCAGTTTTCGGCCCCCGGAACTGTCAGCCACCGGAATCAGCAATGAACCTGGCTGGACGATCCTGGCCAGCCAACTCGAAGAGGACCATCTCACCCGGAGTGACTTGGGATGTTTAACATGGTTTTCTGAAGCAGGCATAAAATCATTTCGCCCGGCCAATCACAACGGGGTCTTTGTCCCAGTTGCTGAACCGGACAATGTTCCGGCCAATGATGACTTCGGTCCACAAATCGAACGTGTTTCGATTGTTGCGGCCCGGAGAAGAGGAGTCGTAGAGCCACGGATTCAGCTTGTTCTTCGGGTTGCCCCGCACAGGGATGGCCAATTGCACCGGAGGCCGGCCCTGGTAGGAAAACAATTCAGGGCCCCTGACCGGAGAGACCAGGACTTCCACGTCGGTTTCCAAGGCGATCTCCCCGTGCTGCGCCTGTTTGAACTCTTCTTCAAACTTCGGGTTTTCTCCTGGGCGGGCCGAATTGGAAAACCCGCGAGCGCCGAACACCTGGCGGATCGATTCCGCGTCGATTCGCTCCTGTTTGTTCGGAGTCACAAAATTGCCTCTGGCTCCTGATTGCTCGTAGATCGTGCCGCTCAGTTCATAGAAAAGCTGATTCGTAGAAGGTTTCCCCGGATTATCGGGCGGATACATGCCCAGCGCGGCTTTATAGTTCTCAATCCCCGTGACCAACCTATCCAGGTCCGCCCGGACCCTGGATTCCTTGCTCTTCCGAGAGGCGACGGCGCTGAGGCCGACCGTCAGGCTGGCCAGCACGCCGATGATGCTGATGACCACCAGCAGTTCGATCAGCGTGAAGCCCGGTTGTCTTCCCATGAACCGTTCCTCCGGACCGTGGCCTTTAGGCCGCTTCAGCGCTGGACTCCGGAAGGTGCGCGGAAGGAGCCTGAGGGCTGTGGTCCGGATGGTTTTCGGTTCATGGGCCATGCGCATGGTCCTGAGATCATGGAAACTTCCCCTAAACCGTCTCTTCGGCCTGTGGCCTTCAGGCCGCTTCGACGCCCGACCGCCGAGAGTGCGCGGAAGCAGCCTAAAGGCTGCGGTCCGCACAGTCGAATGGCTTGTTTTCAGGACAATCTTCATTCAAGAGTTCAGAATCTGTCTATCTTTCCCGCAATTCCTGTTCCATGCGCTCGCTCAGCCATTGCTTGATCATGCTCTGGTAGTTTAGATACCTGGAACGAGCGAGGCGTTTGATTCGCGCGAGCATCCTGGGATCCATCCGCAACGTAATGGTGATCGATTCCGACACTTCTGTGCCTGCAGCCACCGCGCCTTCCATGAGCCGCATGTCAATACTGTTTTCCGACCAGAAAGAGGCCTCAGCCTCTTCGCTGTCGAAGAGCGGGACTTCTTCCCAACTCATTACGGCGTTCATTCGGTTCGCCTCAGTTGCCCGCGAGGGCCACGATCAACTTTGCTGCGAAAGGCTCTGGTTGAGCTTCCGCTGATAAAAAAACTGTTCTTCGGCGGTAAAGGGTCTGGCGCACACGACGCGGATTTGTTTTCCATTCGTGCGGTAAACGCTGAATATCCCAACTCCGGCCGCCGACTTGCCGAGGTTGAAATACCGCGCTTGCGCGGCAAATCGCGAGGAATCGGGCAGCAACCGAACCGCGAACGGATCCTCAAAGGATTCTTCCACGTCTCTGGCCGTCAAAGAACCATCCCACTCCAATGGCGGATTATTCCAATCAAACTCCATCTTGGGTTTTCTTGTAAATCAAACGCCAATTCAATGTGATTACATTGTATTTACACCTGCGCGTCCGATGTGTCAATATCAACATTTCGAAAAATGAAGCCACCGGTGATGCCGGTGGCTCCAAAGAAATGTACTGGCGTGATCAATCATCACCGCCGCCCTGGCCTCCGGCGCCTTCAGAACCGAGCTTGTCGATCAAGGTGATCAACGGGAGGAACAACGCGATGACGATGCTTCCTACGACTACCGCAAGGAAGACGATCATAATGGGTTCCAGAAGCGAGGTCATCGCGGCAACCGCATTATCCACTTCGTCGTCGTAGTTATCGGCGATCTTTATCAACATTTCCGGCAAGGCGCCCGTTTGCTCGCCGACGTCCACCATGCTGATGACCATCGGTGGAAAAACATTCGCTGCCTCAAGTGGCGCCGTGATGGTCTCGCCCTCTTTGACGCTTTCATGAACCGCGGCTACGGCATTCCCAACGATCACGTTTCCCGATGTTTCTTTCACGATGGTAAGCGCCTGCAGAATCGGCACACCGCTGCTGATCAAGGTGCCGAGTGTCCGGGCAAAGCGAGAGATGGCGACTTTGCTGACCACGGGACCCAGAACCGGGAATACGAGCTTGAACTTATCGAAGGCTTTGCGGCCAATTTTGGTTTTCAGCGACAATCGGAAAAGGATGAAGACACCCACGATACTCCAGACAACCGGACCTGGAATGTAGTAAGGAAAGAAGGTGACCTCCATTATGGAATAATTCTTGATGGTGTCGCTGATGGCCAGAACCGTGTCCGTGAACGCAGGCAGACTGGCGCCTTCGAGCATGTCCGCAAAGATCGACTTGAACTTCGGCACCACGACAATCATCAAGACGGCCAGAATGACCGTTGCCACGAACATGACCGCAGCCGGGTAGAACATGGCGGCGACGACCTTGCCTTTGATCTTCTGGGCTTTTTCCATGAATTCAGCCAGCCGGTTCAACACCACCTCCAACACGCCGCCCAGTTCACCGGCCTTCACCATGTTCACGAAGAGGCGGTTGAAAACTTTGGGATGCTGCGCCAAACCTTCAGAAAACGTGCTTCCGCCTTCGATCGATACGGCGAGGTCGGAAATGATCCTTCTCAGCGTGGCGTTCTTCTCTTGTTTTTCCAAAACCCGCAAGCCACGCAACAAAGGAAGACCCGCATCCACCAGCGTCGCCAATTGGCGTGTGAAAGCCGTGAGCACTTTTGGCTTAACCTTCCCGCCCAAGCCCGGGATCTTGATGTTGATTTGCATGGAGCCCTTCTTCTTGGCTCCAGCCTGGGGGGCGGCTTTTTTTCCGGGCTTTTCCTTGACCTTGTCAGCCTCCACGACTTTCGTCGGGAAGTAATTCATTTCTTTGAGGCGGGCGATGGCTTCGTTTTGATTCGCGACTTCCAAAGTGCCTTTGGTTTCTTTGCCACGGGAGTCCATGGCGACGTAATTGAATTTCGGCATAGCGAACCTTTCTCTGAGCGATTATGTGTACTTCAACACTTCTTCAATCGTGGTTTCACCGTCGAAGATGCCCCGCAGCCCATCTTCGCGCAGCGTCACCATTCCCAATTCAACGGCCTTTTGACGTATGACAACTGTCGGGGCCTTTTCGTTGATCAAGGCCCGAATTGGCTCGCTCACCACGAGCAACTCAAAGATGCCTTTTCGTCCCCGATAGCCCGTGTCGTTGCACGCCGCGCAGCCGCGGCCATAATGGAAAACCTTGTCGCCCAGGTCGTGGGGAGAAAGGTTCATCAGAGACAACTGGTTCTCGGTCGGTTCAAACGGGGTCCGGCACTTCTTGCAAATCGTCCGAACGAGCCGCTGGGCAAGTACCGCCGTCAAGGTCGAAGAAATCAGGAACGGCTCCACGCCCATGTCGATCATACGAGTCACCGCGCCAGGCGCATCGTTCGTGTGCAGCGTGGTCATCACGAGGTGGCCGGTCAACGACGCTTGAATGGCGATCTGGGCGGTTTCCAGGTCGCGCATCTCACCCACCATGATGATGTCCGGATCCTGTCGAAGGAACGAGCGGATGGCCTTGCCGAAAGTCATTCCGACAGAATCATGAACGGCGACCTGCATGATTCCCTCGATGTCGTATTCGACCGGATCTTCGACCGTGAGGAGCTTTGAGTCGATGACATTGACCCGCCGCATGCATGAGTAAAGGGTCGTGGTCTTGCCGCAACCGGTCGGTCCCGTAACGATGACGATTCCGTTGGGCTGCTGGATCGCCTCATTCATGTAAGTAAGAATGAATTGAGGAAATCCCAATGACTCCAGCTCCAGCCGAACTGCCGAGCGATCCAGCACGCGCAACACCACTGACTCTCCGAATTGGGTCGGCAACGTCGAAACCCGCAGGTCCACGTCGCGGCCCGCCACGCGAATGGCGATGCGCCCGTCCTGAGGCAAGCGCCGCTCGGAGATATCCAGATTCGCCATGACCTTCAATCTCGAAGTAACCGGCAACGCGAGGTGCTTGGGCGGCGGAGACATTTCGTAAAGCGCTCCGTCCACGCGGTAGCGAATCTTGAACTCATCCTCGAAGGGCTCGAAATGAATGTCGCTCGCCCGATCCTGGATTGCTTGATAAAGGACCAGATTGACGAATTTGATGATCGGGGTCGCGTTGGCCTGGTCTGCCAGATTCCCCACGTCATAACCTTTGGGAGCTTCAACGGCAGCTTCCTTCCTTCCCGCTTCGAGCTCCGCGCCCAATTCTTTGAGAACCTGGCTGACGCTTTCGGTGTCCTCCGGGTAAAGATTATTGATGGCCCGTTCGATTTGGGCCGGGTCCGCAACCACGACCTGAACTTCCCGTCCAATCGTGAATCCGAGTTCGTCGATCACTCCCGGATTCAGCGGATCGGCCAGGGCTACGCGCAGGCTGGAGCCAAAATCCTCCAGCGGCAAACACTGATACATGCGGGCGGGCGGCGCCGGGATCACCTTCAAAACGTCCGGAGGGATATCCTGTTCCCGAATCTCCACAACCTCCGTCCCCAGATGATCGGCCGTGATCTGGAGTTGAGTGAAGGTGTCCACGATCCCAAACGCATTCAGAATCTCGCCGATGGGCTTGCCCGTGCGGCTCTGTTCCTGAGAGACTTCCTCCAATTGCAGATCGTCAATGAGGCCTCGCTCCTTGATGAGCGCCAACAGCGGGCTGGGAGAAATATCCGACATAAGGTTCAGTGGACGGCGGCGGCGGCGCGGCTGGCTTCTATCTCTTGCAGTTTGATCAGGATCGTCGTCGGATCCTGAGCTTTCGTGATGACTTCCTCCTGGGAGATCATTCCCAATTGATATTTGTCGAGGAGGAAACTATCGAGCGTGACCATGCCGTATTTGGCGCCGGTCTGAATATCCGAATTGATCCGGAACGTTTTGTTATCGCGGATGAGGGCGGCGATGGAAGGCGTGTTCACCATGATCTCGAAAACGGCCACGCGGCCGGGCTTATCGACGCGCGGGATCAGCAGTTGCGAGATGACCGCCTGCAAGACGGTGGAAAGCTGGATGCGAATCATTTCCTGCTGCTCCTTCGGAAAGGCGTTCGTAATGCGGTCGATCGTTTTCGCCGCGCCGGTCGTGTGCAGCGTGCCAAACACCAGGTGGCCCGTCTCCGCGGCTGTGATCGCCGCTTCCATGGTTTCCAAATCGCGCAACTCACCGACCAGAATCACGTCTGGATCCTGGCGCAAGGCGCGGCGCAGCGCCTCCGCAAAGTTTGGCACGTCCACGTTGACCTCTCTCTGGGTGACCAACGCTTTCTTGTGTTTGTGGTAGTATTCGATGGGATCCTCGACTGTAATGATGTGGGCTTCATCCCGCTCTTCATTGATGATGTTGATCATCGAGGCGAGGGTCGTCGTCTTGCCCGAGCCGGTTGGCCCCGTGACCAGGACCAATCCTCGCGGTTTGTAAAGCATCTCTCGCACGGACGGCGGCAGACCGATTTGCTCCATGGTGAGCATCTTGCTTGGGATTTGCCGCAGCACGACGCCAAAATTGCCCCTCTCTCTGAAAGTGCTGACGCGAAAACGGGCCAGCTCCCCAAAGGCAAAGCCAAAGTCCGCGCCCCCCCGTTCGCGCACGTGCTGGATGTTGTCCTCCGAGGTGATGGTCCGCATCAGTTCTTCGGTGTCTTCCGGACGCAAAGGCGGGCCTTCGACGCGGTGAAGTATGCCGTGCAACCGTATTACCGGCGGCGCGCCGACGCGGATGTGCAAATCAGATGCGCCTTCGGAAACGACCAGATGCAACAAATCAGACATCGAATAGGACATACAAGCGGGGAATTGACAGGAAGCGTGGGTTGTTCAGCGTGCGGTCAGAAGCAGAATTGAAAGTGATTGAATCGAGGTCCGCATAAGGCTTAGTCGGCGTCCATCACCGTGGCCCGGATCACTTCATCAGGGGTGGTGAGTCCGGCAACAACTTTTCGGCATCCATCCTCCCGGAGCGTGCGCATCCCCGTCTCGCGGGCGCGCGTCCGGAGAACCGTCGCCGAGACTTTTTCGTAAATCAGTTTCCGGGCCTCGTCGTCGATCACGAAAACCTCAAAAATTCCAAAGCGCCCCCGATAGCCGGTTTTGTTGCAGTCCGCGCAGCCTTTGCCGCGCTTGAACGTGGCGCCTTCGGCCTTCTTTGCGTCCAGTCCCAGCGCGCGCAACTCCGTGTCCGTCGGCGTCGAAGGCGCGCCACAGCGCTTGCAGACCTTGCGCACCAGGCGTTGCGCCATGAGTGCTCGCGTGGATGAGGCCACGAGGAATGGCTTGACGCCGATGTCGATCAACCGGGTGACCGCGCTCGGCGCGTCGTTCGTGTGAAGGGTCGAGAACACGAGATGGCCTGTGAGAGAGGCGTTGATCGCGATCGTGGCCGTTTCGAGGTCGCGAATCTCCCCCAACATGACGACATTGGGCGCCTGGCGGAGCATCGATCGCAATGCCGCCGCGAAGCTCAGTCCGATTTCGTCATTGACTTGCACTTGATTGATTCCCGCAAGCACGTATTCAACCGGGTCTTCCACCGTAATGATCTTTCGGTCCGGCCGATTGATAAAGTTTAGACAGGAGTATAGCGTGGTTGTTTTGCCAGAGCCCGTGGGCCCGGTGACCAACAAAATCCCGTCAGGGAGGCCAATCAAGCGCTCGAAGGTCTGCTGATCGTCCGTGAAAAACCCGAGTTCGCCCAACCCCAGGCGCAACCCTTCCTTGTCCAGAATACGCATCACGATGCTTTCGCCGTGATTGGTCGGGAGGCACGAGACGCGCAGATCGATGGTTTTGCCGCCCACCGACGCTTGAATGCGCCCGTCCTGAGGGATGCGCTTCTCGGCGATCGACATGTTCGACATGATCTTCAACCGGCTGATGATCGCCGCCTGCAACCGTTTGGGCGGGCTTTTCATCTCGTGCAACATGCCGTCGATCCGATACCGAACCCGGAATCGCGTCGCCAGAGGCTCCAGATGGATGTCCGAGGCGCGCATCTTGAACGCCTCGACGATCATGGTATTGACCAATTTGATGATCGGTGCGTCGGCCTCCACCACCGACGCGTCATCCCCCTCGCCGCCGCCGCCGAACCGCCCGATCTCGACTTCACCTTCAGTGATGTCCTGAATCATTTTCCCGACGGCGTCGTCCCGAGCCCCGTAATACTGAGCAATCGCAGCCTCGATATCCTCGGCGCTGGCGACGAGGATTTCCACGTGGGTGTTCAGGGCGTGCTGAAGGCCATCGATCGTATCGAGGTCAGATGGATCACTCAGCGCCACCTTCAGGGACGCCTCATCCTTGTAAACCGGGACGACATTAAAGCGCTTGGCAATGTGGCGGGGAATCGACTTGATCACGTCGTCCGTCAGACGCATTTCGCTCAGATTAACGAACTCGGCCCCGGAGTGGGCTGCTTTTGCGCGAGCCACGTCGGCAGGGCGAAGTAGTTTCTTGGCCACGAGCGTGTCAACGACACCTTCGCCGGTCTGGTCTGCTTCAGGTCGGGCGGCATCCAACTGTTCGTTGGTCACCAACCCCATGTCGAGCAGCGTGTCAATTAAAGCGTCGTCTCTTGAAGCCACAACAAATTCATTATGCGCATGGGTTAATCAGGTAAATTCAGGAGACATTAAATCGTCGGCGAGTTCAATGTCAATCCGCGGAGATTCCTTCGAGAAATCTTCCGCATTTGACCTTCGCGGTCCCGCCGGGTCCCCCTCACTCAGATGGCTTGGGAAACAGGCGCGGAGCCAGGAGGAAGGGCCGGACTTAACCGATTCCGCGCGCGCGCCAGCCATAAATGGCTGATCCCAATCTTGCGGGTGATGCATGGATCGATTTTAGCAAAGTATATGCCGGGAACGAAGAGGTAAACGCAGGACGACTTCCTTCGGTTGATAGTAACTGGCGCACCCGTCAGGAGTTGAACCTGGCGGAGTACAACCCGGAGATGATCGTTCGCAAAGACTCGCCCACGGTTGGCGTCTTCCTTGATGAAGTGAAAGCGAAGAGCGGCCTCCGCGAGCGCACGCTCCGGTGTTACACGAATTGCCTCCGCACGATCGTGGCTGGCGTCTTTGGAATCGAGTGCGGAAAGGAGAAATTCGACTACCGGAAGGGTGGTTGCCTGGGTTGGCGGGGCAAGGTGGACGCTGTGAAACTCGACTCCCTCACGCCGGACAAAGTGCAGCGGTGGAAAGTCAGTTTCGTCAATGCTTCTCTATCGCATCAATCGCCAAGCTGTGGGAACAAGAGGTGTTCGCGCTGCTGCTGGCCGAGGGCAAGATTACCGAGGAGGTGGTCGCCAACATCCGTTCCTGGAAGCATTCGGGCTTCAGTGTGGACCAGAGCGTGCGCTTGGAGGCGGGCGATCGGGCGGGAATCCAGCGCCTCATCCAGTATTTCTTGCGCTGCCCGTTTTCCCAGGCGCGCATGATCGAGGTGACCAATGCGGGCAAGGTGCTCTACAAGACCGGGGACAATC
>VHCZ01000024.1 GCA_016871535.1 Verrucomicrobiota bacterium | reverse complement strand
GGGGCGATTTCGCTTTCTGGCTTCGTTTCTCCTCAGTCGCAGAGCCCTGGCTATGCTCCTTCGTCGTGCCTCGCCAGAAAGCGAAATCGCCTCCAGCAAAACCGGAATTTATTTTTGCACAGACCCTGAGAGCGTGTCCGAAAATTGCGCGGGGTCCTGCGGCGAGGGATTTTGGCTGTGGCCAAGGCGGCGAGGTCCGAGCATCCCCAACGCGGGCTGTAAGGACCGAGCCAACGCAGGCCACGGACAAAAGACCCGCCGCCCGGAGGGTTTTCGCGCCAAAGGCCGCCTGGCTTCGTTGCTCCTCAGTCGAAGATCCAGGGAGGATATTCTCCTTCGTTGCGCCTCGCCATCCGGCCTTTGGCGCGAAAACAGGACCCCGCGGAATTTTCGGACACGCTCTAAGATGGGGCGAAGCTCCTGCCAAGCCAATGCCATCGAAGAAAAGCTCCACAGGAGCGTCGCCCCACCGTCGGCGAATCGACATCGCAGCCGCGCAGCCGCGCGGTTCTCCTTGACATACATTGCAGTGCAATGTATGTTCTGGGGCCATGAAACTTGAAAAGGAATTGGTGGCCGCTTCCTCGGTGGCGCTGGTGCTCTCGATTCTTTCCGAAGGCGAGAGTTACGGCTATGCAATCATTCAGCGCGTCAAGGATCTGTCTGGCGGACAAATCGCGTGGACCGACGGCATGCTGTATCCCGTTTTGCACTGGCTCGAAGACCAGCGTCTGGTGAGCAGTCGCTGGACAAAATCCGAGTCCGGTCGCAAACGAAAGTATTACTCGCTGCAACCGGAGGGGCGAAAGTTGCTCCGCCAGCAGAAGAAGCAATGGACGTTGGTTTCTTCAACCTTGAATCAACTCTGGAGGCCGAACCATGCATGATCTGGAATCATGGATCACCGAATGGCGCAAGACCCTGATGGCTGCGCGCCACGTCGGGCGTGATGCGGCCGATGAATTGGAAAGTCATTTGCGGGAGCACGTGGACCTGCTTGTCCGGTCGGGAATGACCGAGGCTGAAGCGTTCCAACTTGCGGTCCGGCAACTGGGATCACCGCCGGCCATCGCATCAGAGTTTCAGAAGCTGGAGCGTGGCACGTGGTGGCCGGTCAGAGCGGTGGCCGGGGTCGGCGTTGCTGCGGCGCTCCTCCTGGCCGTCTTTCTGTCCTCACGCTTCGAGACCGGCAGATCGAGTCTCTTGCTGGCCATCCACGTTTTCACCGTGACGCTGGGATACTTGAGCGTGTTCCTCCTCGGGACACTTGGGGTTTGTTTCGTCGGCCAACGTTGCGTTGCCGACTTCACTCCGATTCGCCTGCAATCGCTCTCTCGGGTCAGTTTCACTTTTGGCTGTGTGGCCACATCCCTGACGGCGATCGGCGTAGTGCTCGGGACGGTTTGGGCTCGTCTCGAATGGGGCCGTTACTGGGCTTGGGACGCAAAGGAAACCGGAGGGCTGTGCGTCGTGATCTGGCTGATTTGTTTCCTGACGCTCCACCGGGTCCGCTGGGTCACGGCTGGGAGCATCCTCCTCCTGAGTGTCCTGGGTAACATCGTCGTCAGCCTGGCGTGGTTCGGAGGAAATTTATTGAGTGAGGTCCACTCCTACCGAGCGCCGAACTACGCGGGGCTCCTGCTGGCCGTTATCGCCTCCAATCTCGTTGTCTTTCTGGTCGGATTGGCCCCCGCAGGCTGGCTGCGGAAGGCAGGTTGCTGAACCGCTTCAGCGCGCACAGCAGCCACAAGTTTGCGCCCTCCCACGTAATCTCGAACTCTTTTCGCTGAGGTCGGGAGCCTCGAGACCGAAGCCGCTCGTCTCTCCGCGCCAGGAAAACCTTTTGCTTCTCTCCGCCCTCCGTTTTGGCTATAGAAAACTTGTGTATCTGGACTACTACGGTCTGACGGAGCCGCCGTTTGATCTGACGCCCAACCCAAGGTTTCTGTTTTACAGCGCCAAACATCGCGAGGCGTTCAATCACTTGCTCTACGGCATCCGGGAGCGCAAAGGTTTCGTGCAACTTACGGGCGAAGTCGGTTCCGGCAAGACGACCATTTGCCGGGCCATGCTCGAACAGCTCGGCGACCGGTTTGCGACCGCGCTCATTCTCAATCCGGTCCTAAATGCGGACCAACTCATCAAAGCGATCGCGATGGAATTCGGCCTGGCCGTGCACGGCATGGACCGCCTGGAAACCGTGGCCGTCCTGAACGACTTCCTCTTGAAGCTGGCCGCGGACCAGCGCGACGCCGTGCTCATCATCGACGAAGCCCAGGATTTGACCAACGACCTGCTCGAAGTAGTCCGGCTGCTCTCGAATCTGGAAACCGACGACCGCAAGCTTCTCCAGATTGTGCTGATGGGCCAGCCCGAATTACGCGACCGGTTGAATGCGTTCGAATTGCGGCAACTGCGGCAGCGGATCACGGTGCGGTATCACTTGCGCCCTTTGAAGCGCGGCGAGGTTGGACGTTACGTGCAGCATCGCCTGGAAGTGTCCGGCGCCAAAGGCTCGCCTTACTTCACGATGACGGCGCTCTGGCGGATTTACCGCTACAGCCAGAGCATTCCTCGCCTCGTGAACGCCGTGTGTGACAAATGCCTCCTGGCCGGTTACGTTCAGCAGCGGGAATGCATCGACTATCGGATGGCCGGCGTGGCCATTCGGGAATTGGAAGGAAAGATCAACGTATGAGCCTGATCAATGATGCTCTCAAACGCGCCCGGCAAGGCCCCGCGAAGCCACCGCCGGAATCTCCCGCGGACCCCCCGCTCCAACCCGTCGAGAATCCTGAACCCTAACGGAAAAACTCGGTGATCTTCGTTGGCGGAGCCGCCGTCCTGCTGCTGGCGGGTTGCTGGTACCTCTGGCAGTGGCTTAACGCGCCCGCGCCCCTCCAGGTCGCAGCCGTTAAACCACCGGCCACAAACCAGGCGCCCGCCGCAGGCAAATCTCCCATCGCGTCGAACCTGACCAAACCGTTCCAAGCCGTGGCCAAACTGGACGCAGCGCTTCAAGAGGCGCGCCAAACCGAATCCGCCTCTCCCAAACCTGTCCAAACTGAGACTCCGCTCCCCGCCACGACTTCCCCGCCCGAACCAAAGACGACGGTCGCCTCGCCGGCCCCGCCGCCGAGTTCCGCGCCTTCCACGACGCCCGCGCCCACCGTGGCAAGCGTTCCGCCCGTCAAAGTTGCGGAGACAACTCCGAACACGATCGTGCCCACTGCGCCGGCGAAGGACGAAAGCCCGTCACCGCAGGCCCCCGCCACCGAAGTGCCAGCGCAACAGGCTTCGCGGAATGTCACCTTCCCGCCGCTCAAGCTGGGTGGAATTTATTTCCGCATGTCCAAACCGTCCGTGCTGATCAACAACCGGACGCTGTTCATGGGTGACACCGTGGACGGCGCCCGCGTGGTCGGAATCGAGCGCCACAGCGTCACGGTGGAATTCAAAGGCGCCACGAACGAGATCTTCCTGAGATGACCGTTTTTGAAAGACAAAGTCGAACCTCTCATTTGCCGATGGCCAAGCGTCCTGTTCCTTTTGGACCTGAACTCTTCCCATGAACCGTTCCTCCGGACCGTGGCCTTTAGGCCGCTTCAACGCTCGAATCCGGAGAGTGCGCGGAAGCAGCCTGAAGGCTGCGGTCCGCACGGTTTTCGGTTCACGAGCCGTGTGCACGGCTTTTTGGCCGTGGCAACTTCCCATGAACCCGGTAGGGCGAGTCCGTCCCGGCGAGCCGCTCGACGTGCGTGGAACACGTCCGACTCGGCTCGCTGGGGACAGGCTCGCCCTACCGTCCGAGACCGTGTTGCCATAGCCCAGGTAATGATGGCGCCAGAGCAGGAACCGGAACAGCGCCCCCTCTGCCGGACTCTGCACCGGCAGCAGTTGCAAAGGCTGGAACTGGGCCAGGAAACCCTGCACCGGACTCTGCTCGCATTCGACGGCTTGAACCTGCCGATTGCGCAGGCCGTTCACGGACGCGGTCCGCCGCGGCGGCAAGCGGATCAACCCCCGCTCCTCCAGCTTCAAAAGCAGACTGCGGCAGGCCATGTCCTTCAGACGCCCGGCCCCGTTGCGCCAATGCCAGCGCTCACACAGTTGGCGGGAGAGCCGCGTTCGGTTCCACGACGGATCGGTTTCCAACGACGGGGCGGGGTTCGCCTTCAGCGAGGACTTGGAAGCGCATGAGTGTTGGAATGGGTTCTCGTGCTTCTTTGGCCGGGCGTGCTCACGCTATTTTCTTCACGCCCGCCTTTCCCTCATTCCCCTAGCAACGGGTTGAATCCGGCGATGCGAAAGTGATGATCTGTTGCCAGCGCATCGATCAGACGAAGTTCCTTCATCACGACGAGACTCACACAATCCGTAAATGAAAACTCCTGATCCAGATGTTTGAGCATGAACTTGCGGGCGGCTGCAAAGCGGTTGGGGGTAGTCCATTCAACGGTCAAAGCCTGCGACTCTTCCGTCATGCGGAAGAATTCCACCAATAGTTTGGAAAGGCCACGAGCGCGAAGCAATGTGGCCGTTTCGTCAATAATGTGGTCTGTGGTAATTGCCCGACGCTTCTGTCTAGCGGCTTCCTCCATGATGGCAACGGAGTGCGAGTGGACATCGCTTTTGGGCGAAACCAGCGCATAAAACCCACCCGAATCAATGAACAGCGGTTCAGCCGCCATAGACGAAGCGGTCGATCTCCCGGTCGGTCAGCGGTTTCGCTTTGGCGTCGGCGTGGCGATGGAATCGGTAGAGCGGATCGGTTGCACTGATGCCGTGGGACAGCCGTACTGGAAGGATTTGAGCGAGCTTGCGGCCGTGATTCGTCAGTCCCACTGACTTGCCGTTTTCCAACGCGCGCACCAGAGTGCGGGTCTTCGAGCGCAGTTCGGATATCGAAATCGTTTTCATGGTTGCTTCTTAGCTGCTCACAGTTTCGTTTGGAAGCGCGGTTTTCGCTCAGAACATCGATTGAAAAATTTTCCGCCACATGTTTATCCCTTCCTGTCTTTGATTTCCTGAAAAATGTTTGCCAGGACTTCCGCCTTCGGCTTCGCGCCGACGTTGCCTTTGCCATGGAGACGGACGCTGACGGCGTTGGCGGCCATGTCGCGGGCGCCGATGACGAGCATCGTGTGGACTTTGGCTTGCTCGGCGCGCTGGATTTTGCCGTTGATCTTGTCGGTGCCGTAATCGCCCTCGGCGCGGACCATGTTGGCGCGCAGTTCCAGGACGATGGACTTGGCGTAATTCACCAGGGGTTCGTCATCGCCGATGGTCAGGACGCGAACTTGTTCCGGCGCGAGCCAGAGCGGGAAGTTGCCGGCGTAATGCTCGATCAGGAAGCCGATGAAACGCTCGTGCGTGCCGAGCGGGGCGCGGTGAATGCAAAGCGGAGTTTTGTCGGTGTTGTCGCGGTCGCGATAGACCAGGCCAAAGCGCTTGGGCACGGCGAAATCGACCTGGTTGGTGGCGATGCTGAATTCGCGGCCAATGGCGCTCCAGACTTGCACGTCGATCTTCGGTCCGTAAAACGCGGCTTCGTTCGGCACCTCGACGTAATTGATGCCGCTGCTCTTCAGGACCTCGCGGACCATGTTCTCGGTTTGAATCCACAGCTCCGGTTCGTTGACGTATTTTTCGCCGAGCCGTTTCGGATCGTGGGTGCTGAAGCGCATGACGTATTTCTCGAGACCGAAGATTTTGAAATACTTCAGGTAAAGCTCGTTCACCGCGTTGAACTCTTCGGCGAACTTCTCCGGCTGGCAGTAGATGTGCGCGTCGTTCATGTTGAGCGAGCGGACCCGCATGAGGCCGAAAAGCTCGCCCGACTGCTCGTAGCGGTAGTTCATGCCGTACTCGGCCAGGCGCAACGGCAAGTCACGATAACTGCGCGGCTCCGCCGCAAAAATGCGGTGGTGATGCGGGCAGTTCATGGCTTTGAGGTAGTAGCGAGTCTTGAGAGATTTCTGTTCTTCGATGTTCTCTCTTAACTCCAAGATCGCTGATCTAATTTCAGAGGATTTGAAGTCCTGATTCTCGTCTGGAACGACTGAGGTCTTATCGAATTCCTGAAGCGCACTTTCGATTGCTGAATCACTTAACTCTCCCGGAATCTTCATCGCAATCAGCTTCTGAAGTGCATCTACAGAAAGACCGGCGGGAACGTCGCCAGTATCCTGAGCTTCACTCAATCGGGCTTGGGCGAACGCTTGTGACTGCTTTGACAGAAACTCCCGGATTCTCTCGCGAAGTTCTCTCTCTTGAGCTTTGAGTCTTCTGGTTTCGAATTCATCCTTTTCGAGTTCCATCGGCGGAAACATCGAGTCTTTGTAGAGAATCGGCAGATGCCCGCTGGTCAGGTACATCTTCTCCTTCGCAATGTGCGGCGTCTTGACGCGGACGTAGCCGGCGGCGAACTCGGTTTCCTTGGCCAGCTTCTCCAGTTCCTCGACAATCGCCGCGCCCTTGGGCAGCCAGAGCGGCAGACCGGGGCCGACGAATTCGGTGTCGATCGTGAACAGGCCCATCTCCTGGCCGATCTTGCGGTGGTCGCGTTTCTTGGCTTCCTCGACCATCGTGAAGTAGGCCTCCATTTCCGTCTTGTTCTTGAACGCCGTGCCGTAAATGCGCTGGAGCTGCGGATTCTTCTCATCGCCTTTGTAGTAAGCGCTGGCCACGTGCGTGAGCCGGAAGGCGCCGATGTTGCCGGTGCGCATCACGTGCGGCCCGGCGCACAGATCGAGGAAATCGCCGTTCTTGAAGTAAGTGATCGGCTCGCCTTCGGGAATGTCCGCGAGATTGCCGAGCTTGAATTGACTCGGATTGCCCGGACGCTCGCTCAATCCGCCGAGCCGCCCGCTCTCCGCGTCCTTCACCGCTTGCTCGCGCGTGACGACGATCTTCTCGAAGACGTGGTTGGCTTTGATCTCTTTCTTCATCTCGGCCTCGATCTTCTCGAAATCTTCGGGCGAGATGCGATGGCTCAGGTCCACGTCGTAGTAAAAACCATTTTCGACGGGCGGGCCGGCGGCGAATTGGGCGTCGGGCCACAACCGCAAGATGGCGGTGGCCATGACGTGGGCGCAGGAATGGCGGATGCGTTCCAGATCGGTCATCCGGGCGCGTTCGTCGAGAGATTTGCGTTCGTTCGGTTGCTTGGCTGATTCCATAACATCTATTTTAACCACGGATCGACACGGATGGACACGGATGGGAGGCGGATGAAAAGCCCGACTTTGTGGCCTTTGTAAAGGACCTCAAACTGACGCTGTTGGGCGAATCCGATCTTGCGAAGGGCGAATTCCACGACCAATGCATTTTCATAGCATTTCTCGTGGAGGCCGTGCCCCAACTCGTTGAGCACCTCAAACGAGCAAGCGAGGATTTGGTGCGTCTCTTCCCGGAGCAGCAATTTGTCCCCCGCGGGTCTGATTAGATCGGGTCCCTTATCCGTGTTCATCCGTGTCCATCCGTGGTTGATTGAGCTACACCAAACAAAAACGCCTCGAACTGGAAAGTGCGAGGCGTTGGCGTCCACGTTGTTCGTGAACGCCTAGAAAGTCGTCGTTGTTGCGGGCTGAGCCACTGACATCGGCAGGCAAGCTAAGGGACCCCGGAGGATTTGGCAAACGCAAATCGCGGTTCGCGGCAGGCAGGCAGAGCTGTTGACTAAGGGTCTCCGGTGGATCTGTCGTCAGATGAACAAATCGTCGTTCGTAAACCCCAATTCCTTCATGACGGTTTGAAGCGGCTTCGTGATGTCGTCCGGCCGGGGCTTTTGTCCGTCCGCCGCCACGAAGTCCCAGTAGATTCTTTCGTAATTGCCGGGCTACCGTCTACGGCACCAGAAACCAGTAAACGAGGCCGCAGGCGGCTCCGCACACGGCGAGCGCGGCCAGCCCCAGCGGACGCCAGCGCGGCACCAGACACCAGAGCAACACTCCGGTGAGCGCGCCGACAAGTTGCAGCACCGCGATGGCGTCGAGGATGAATCGCCACGCGGAACCGGCCTCGACTCCGCGGTGCAGTTCGGCCAGGCGGGCGGCCGCGTTGCGGCTTTCCAGCAGGACTTCCGCGCGGCCTTTCTGCCGGTCAATGACCGCCTGCACACGCCGCGCCGGACTTTTGAAAACTACCGTGATCCGGTCCTCGTCGGCTTCAAATGAATCCACCGCGCCGGTGGCGCCGAAATCCTTGCGGAGTTTCTCGACGACCGCGAATTGGTCCGGCGTCTTGAGCATCTCCAAAGGAACGGCGCCTTCGACCTTGGTGACCCGCGGCGTGGACAACCCGCACCAATCCGGATGATTCAGCAGGAGTCCCGTCAGAGAGAAAAAGAGAATGCCGAGAAGTCCCAGCATGGAGAGGTAAATGTGAAGCGTGCGGGACCACTTCTTGAGGAGCCTCCGCCGATGTTCACCCGAGTTCATTCCTGGAGGGGATTCTATTCGGACGGGGAAGGGCCGTACGTGAGTTGGGCTTCTTCAAACTCTGACGTGGCTTTGACGACGCTTTGGGATGGCTCCGAGCCGCACGAAATCTTTGCGCTCTCTTTGGCGTAAGTGCCGCGCTCGCGATTTGCCTCTACAAAGATCGTGTAGGTGCCGGGAGGAACCGGGTCGCCGGAATCGTCGCGCCCGTCCCAGGTCACGCGATGGCGGCCAGGCGGACGCGTCGCGCGCGCGATCGTCGCCGCCCAATCGAGCCGATCCTTCTCGCCGTACGACCAATCGTAAAGGTCGGGAAAGTAGCGCGCCTGGTTGCCCCAAAGCACGATGGTGCGGACGCGCGCGCCCTTTTCATTCACCGCCCAAACCGCGACGTAAGGACGGCGATACCCGCCGCCTCCGCCAGCCGGGCCTTTCAGCGTGAGCGTCAGCGTCAATCGAAAATCCTTTGGCCACAAACTCGGTTTGGCTTCGTTCGCTTTCTTCGCGCCGCCGGGGGCGGGGATTTCGAGCGCCGCGAACTGCGCGCTGCGGAACTGTTCGCCGCTGGCGGCAATGATGAGGCATTCCGCGCCAGGTGTTGCTCGGATCAGCGCCAGGCCTTCTTCCGGCTTGAGCACGCACAATGTGGTCGCCAGCGCGCTGGCGGTGGCGTTGTCCGCGGCGACAACAGTTGCGCATGCAATGCCTTCCGCAGGCCTGCCGGTGCGCGGATCGAGAATGTGCGAATAGCGGCGGCCCGCAATCGTGTAGCCGCGCTCGTAACCCCCGCTGGTCGAAATCGCGCGGTCCGCCAGCCACACCTGCGTGACCGGCGCGGCGTTGTCCGCGGGGTCTCGCGGATGCGCCACGCCCACGAGCCAGGGACGCGACGGCGCTTCCAGGCCGCTCGCGAAGATGTCGCCGCCGAGGTTAAGCAACAGTCCGGCGATCGATGGCGCGGCGGCGCGCGCAGCGGCGACAGCTTTGCCGAGGATGTATCCTTTCCCGAGCGAATCCAGATTGAGCGGTTGCGGCGAGAGGCGCTGGACGGTCCGTTCGCAAGCGTTGAGAGTCCAGGCAGGCGTTGACACGTTCCGCACGATTCGCGCAAGGGAAGCCGAGGCCGGAGGCACACCGGCCTGTTCCGCGGCGCGCCAGGCGCGGATGAGTTCTCCCAGTTGGCCTTGATACGCGCCGCGAGAACGCGCGGTCCAGGTTTCGTAAGCGCTCAACACTTCGAACAATTCAGGCGAACAGCGCATCGGCTTGGGGTTGACAGGGAGCCGGCTGATTTCGCTGGCCGGATCGTAGGTGCTGAGAATTCTTCGGAGACGCTCGATTGCAGCGAGGACAGATTGCTCGACTTTGCACGCCACTTCCGCTGCGTCGGTTCGAACGATCAGATCGAAAGAGGTGCCGAGGATTCCTTCGTGGTGGAAATGGAACGGACCGCCGGCAGGGCGAGTCCGTCCCGGCGAGCCGCTCGACGTGACTGGAACACGTCCGACTCGGCTCGCTGGGGACAGGCTCGCCCTACCGTCAGGTTCAGGGGGAGGAGCGTCCGCAACAATGGTGCCTGCGAAAACGATAAGGCTGAACAAGAGTCCGCGCCGACCGAGCGAACAACGGGGCATGGCGGCTAAGGTGGCGACTCGGGAAATGGTTGTCAACGCGCGGAGAACTTTGAAGGCGCGCCCGCGGCCTGGTAAATGGAAGCAACCTTCTTTGGGCACGTAGGAGAGCATATCCGCCATGCCGCTGACCGGGACGGCGACTTTGACGCGCTCGTCCGCTGCCGCGATCCAGAAGGTCGTCGCGCCGCCGCCGCTGATTCCTGTGACCGCAATGCGTTCGGGATCGACGTCGCCCCGCGTCAGGAGATAATCGATGCCGCGAACGCCGTTCCAACATTCGACACCGGCCGGCGTGTAACCGCGCGAATGCCACCACCAGCGGTTTTCCCGGTAGGTCCCGTGATGAATTGCGGCGATCTCGCCGAGTTGCAGCGTATTCCTGCTTGTGCTGCGAACGAAGCTTGTTCCAATCCTCGGTTGATCTGAGGTCCTGCGCGATCGCGGCGTGAATCTGTTCCGTTTCCCTTCGCAGGAATTCTTGAATCATGGTATCGCCCGGCTGGTCGCGGTCCGGCTGCCCGTAGGGTTGCGCGCGATTCGTCCAGTTCGTGAGGGCAGCCGCCACGAAGGCAGCCTGCAAAGCTGAGCGCAGCAACTTCAGATTTGAGATTTGAGATTCTGCACGGGGAAGTGCGGTTTCATGGATCGTCTGAGCAGACCTGCCCTCGCATGCCGAGAATGGCTTGAAGCGATGCCGAAAAAGTTCTATGAGCAAGGCCAACCAGTGCCCAATCCTTGAACCCGGATAACCTTCCACTTCATTCCATGGACACTCCCACTTCAAAACCTGCTTCGACGCGGCTGACTTCACTCGATGTCTATCGCGGTTTCGTCATGTTTCTCATGGCGGCCGAGGTGCTGCGCCTGAGCCGGGTCGCTCGCGCGCTTCCGGAAAGTTCGTTCTGGAAATTTCTGGCCTACCACCAGACGCACGTGGAATGGGCCGGATGTTCGCTGCACGATTTGATACAGCCTTCGTTCAGTTTCATCGTGGGCGTCGCGCTGCCTTACTCGATTGCCAGCCGGCTGGCCAAGGGGCAAAGCCCGTTGGCAATGACGGCCCACGCGATTTGGCGGTCGGTTCTTTTGGTTTTTCTGGGCGTGTTCCTGCGGTCCACGGGCCGCTCCCAAACCAACTTCACGTTTGAGGACACACTTAGCCAGATCGGGCTCGGTTACACGTTCCTTTTCTTGCTGGGCTTTCGCGCAATGCGGGCGCAGTGGATCGCCCTTGGAACGATTCTCGTGGGATACTGGGCTGCGTTTGCGCTGTACCCTTTGCCGGGGCCGGAATTCGATTACGCAAAAGTCGGCGTGGCCGCAGGCTGGCCGCATCTGGCCAGCCCGGACAGCTTCGTGGCGCATTGGAACAAGAACAGCAATCTGGCCTGGGCGTTCGACCAGTGGTTCCTGAATTTGTGGCCGCGCGAGAAACCTTTTCTCTTCAATGGCGGCGGATACTCGACGCTGAGTTTCATTCCAACCCTCGGCACGATGATACTCGGATTGATTGCCGGCGGATGGCTGCGCAGCGAGCGTCCAGCGATCGCCAAGGTGAAACTGCTGGCGCTGGCGGGCGTCCTCTGCCTGGTGGCTGGAACGCTGCTGCATTGGCTCGGCGTCTGCCCGAACGTGAAGCGAATCTGGACGCCGACCTGGACGATCTTCAGCGGGGGGTGGTGTTTTCTGTTATTGGCAGGGTTCTACGGCGTGATCGACGTGTGGCGGTGCAAGCGCTGGGCGTTCCCGCTCGTGGTCATCGGCTTGAACTCCATCGCCATCTATTGCATGGATCACCTGATCAACGGGTTTATCACCAGCTCACTCCGAACGCACCTGGGACCGAACGCTTTCAAAATCCTGGGCGACGCCTGCGAACCGCTGGTGACGGGCGGCGCGGTGCTGCTGGTTCTGTGGTTGATCCTGTTTTGGATGTATCGCCGCAAGATCTTTCTGCGCATTTGAGAGTGCCCATGAATCTCGGTGGTCGAGCAATGCGCTGACAACAGGCTCCCTTTCCTGATCTTGTTTCCTCTCGTGGCGGAGAATTCTCCGAAGGATTTCCCGCTTCGGCCGCGAATCCGTGTTCATCCGTTTCCATCCGCAGGGGCAGGTGGCGTGGTTCTCCGTGGATACCTTGTCCCGAGAAGCTCGGCGGCAAAACGGGCTTGGGCAACCTGGCCTTGGCGTGTCCGCGACGCAACGCCTACGAGTGGGCCTTTCAAACCGGCATCGCTATGTGCAGGAATAACCGCCGTCCACGGGCAGGATCGCTCCGGTGATGAAAGCGGCCTGGGGAGAACATAGAAAAACGGCGGCGCCGGCGATGTCGTCGGGTTTTCCCCAGCGCTTCATCGGAGTCCGTTCCAGGATGGCGCGGTTGCGCGCCGGGTCGTCGCGCAACGGTTGCGTCATGGCGGTCTCGATCCAGCCAGGAGCGATGGCGTTGACGCGGATGCCGTCCTCAGCCCAGGCGATGGCCAGGGATTTGGTCAACTGCACGAGGCCGCCTTTGCTCGCGCTGTACGCGGGCACGAAGCCGCTGCCAAAGAAGCTCAGCATCGACGCGATGTTCAACACGCAACCCCGGCTCCGTGCCAGCAACGGCCGGCATGCCGCGCACAGGCGCATGGCGCCGGTGAGATTGACGTCGATCACTTTCTCGAAATCGGCCGGATCGTGCTCGCGATTCTGGCGCAGGATCGTCCCGGCGCAGTTCACCAGGATGTCAAGTTGGTGGAATCCAGCGATCACTTCTTGAATCGAATTATCGTCGGTCACGTCGAGCATTCGGGCCTCGACCTTCGAACTGAGGTGAGGGAATCTCTTGATCTGTTCGAGGGTATGGCCAGTCGCCGTGACGTTGCATTCTTGTCCGGCGAAGGCCAGCGCGATGGCACTGCCAATCCCGCCGGTTCCTCCGGTAATTAACGCTCTCTTTCCTTCGAAGCGCTCTGGCATACGACTGGAGGATAAAGCGGGACGAGAAAAATGGAATGGAAGTTTTGGAAACTTCAGCGGTCCGCGAGCTTCCCATGAACCGTCTCCTCCGACCGTGGCCTTTCGGCCACTTCAGCGCTGGACTCCGGCGAGTGCGCGGAAGCAGCCTGAAGGCTGCGGTCCGCATGGTTTTCGGTTCAAGGGCCGTCTGCACGGCTTTTTGGCCGTGGGAACTTCCCATGAACCCGGTAGGGCTGCGTTGCTGCGCAGCCGGTCTTCGGTCGATGCGGCACCACCGCCCTACCGGCGATGGGTTCAAGGGTCGTGCGCACGGCTCGGAGGCCGGGAAGCTTCCGTTGGGCATTGAGGGAGGCAAGGCGAACCTGTCCCCGGCGAGCCGACGTGTTCCAAGCCTGTCGCACGGCTCGCGGGACGGGCTCGCTCTACTTTGTTCACTGCTTGAGAGAATTCCTCACCGCGAAGAGAGCCGGAGGATTGGATCCTCCGTCGGCTCACTCGTACCGGAGCGATTCGATGGGGTCGAGTTGGGAGGCTTTCCGTGCAGGATAAAAGCCGAAGAAAATGCCGATGACCGCGCTGAAAAGGAAGGCGACGACGATGGACGTCGGGGAGACCAGTGTCGTCACTCCAAGCGAGCTCAAGAGTCTGGGGAGCACCTTGGAACTCAACAATCCCACGCAGATTCCCAGACATCCCCCCAGCAGACTCAGCACGACCGCTTCGGTCAGGAATTGCAGAAGGATGTCTCGGCCGCGCGCGCCCACAGCCATGCGAATGCCAATCTCGCGCGTGCGTTCCGTGACGCTGACGAGCATGATGTTCATGATGCCAATTCCGCCGACAATCAGGGAAACCGCGGCCACGGAGCCGAGGAGCCACGTCATGACTTTCGAGGTGGCGGTAGCCATTTCCGAAATCTCCTGCTGCGTTCTGACCAGAAAATCGTCCTCGCGATCCGGGCCGATGCGATGCCGCTGGCGAAGCAGGCTGATGATATCGTTCTGCACACTGGGGAGGAGTTTTGCGCTGGAGGCCTGCGCGTTGAAGGATCGAAAGGTCGTCTGCCCGGTCAGCCTTGTCATCGCGCTGGTGTAAGGCACCAGCACGATATCGTCCTGATCGCTGCCCTGGCCGCTCATGCCTTTCTGCGCGAGCAAACCGAGCACGGTGAACGGAGCATTCTTGATGCGGATGATCTGCCCGACTGGATCCTCGTCGCCGAAGAGCAACTCCGCCGTCGTCTTGCCGAGCAGCGCCACTTTGTTCCCGTTGCGCACGTCGGCCTCCGTGAAGTTTGCGCCGCTGGTCAGTTTCCACGAACGAATGTCCAGGTAATCGACTCCGACGCCCCGGACCTGGCTGCTGGAGTTCTGGTTGCCCACAGCGATTTGCGCGGAAGCCCAAACTTCCGGGCTGATGCCGCTGACATCGGGAATCTCTTTTCGAATGGCCTCGAAGTCTTCGCGAGTCAGGGTCCCGGCCGTGCCAAAGCCCATTCTGAACCCGCCGCGGGAGACGTTGCCTGAGAGAATGAGGATCACGTTTTGCCCCATGCTCGCGATCTGCGCTTCGACCTGCGCCTTCGCCCCGCTGCCAATGCTGACGACGGCGATGACGGCGCCGACGCCGATGATAATACCCAGCATGGTCAGAAGGGTGCGCAGCGTGTTTCGCCGGAGTGCGCGGAGAGCGATCTTGAAGGTGGCGAAGATAATCATCTACGAGACGAGTTGGATTTCCTTTTGCTCGCGTTCCAATTTTTGCAGTTCCTGGCTGGCGAACAACCGGTCTGTCACCGGAGTGTCCTTCACGACGCGGCCATCGCGCATGATCACGCTGCGCTTGGTGTAGCGGGCGATGTCGAGTTCATGCGTGACCATGACGATGGTCATTCCTTGTTCGTTCAGGGTTTGAAAGACGCCCATGATCTCAATGCTCGTCCGGCTGTCCAGATTGCCGGTGGGTTCATCCGCCAGAAGGAGCTTGGGTTGATTGACGAGGGCTCGCGCGATAGCAACCCGCTGCTGCTGGCCGCCTGAAAGTTGATTCGGATGGTGCCCCGCGCGATCACTGAGGCTGACCAACTCGAGCGCTCGCAGGGCGCGGTCGCGCTGTTCTCGTCCGCGCACGCCCGGCCGGGCGTAGAGCATCGGCAATTCAACATTCTCCAGCGCAGACGTCCGGGAGAGGAGATTGAATCCCTGAAAGACAAACCCGATTTTCGAATTGCGCAAGTCGGCCAGTTCATCGCGGCCAAGCTCGCCGACATCGACTCCATCCAGCAAGTAACGCCCGCCCGTGGGCCGGTCAAGACATCCGATGGAGTTCATCATGGTGGATTTGCCCGAACCGCTTGCTCCCATGATCGCGACGAATTCGCCCTGCTGGATTTCCAAAGACACACCGCGCACGGCATGGACCTCGACCTCGCCCGTGTAGTACGTCTTGCGGAAGTTCTCCAGTTTTACGATGGCAGGCATCGGGGAAAACTAAAAGCGCCGCGGGCCCCCGCCAAATGGGCCTCCGAAGGCCCCCCCTCCAGGCGGACGCATCGCCATGGCGGAGGGTTCAGGCGTAACGAGACCGGTCACAACCACCTCGCCTTCTTTCAAGCCTTCGAGGATTTCCGTGTTCGTTCCGTCGGTTATGCCTGTTTTGACCGAAACGGCGCGCAAGACTTGCTCCTCGCCGCCGCCAATTCCCGCTTCTTTCTCCAGCACATAAACGGTTTGAGTGCGCGGTCCTTCCTGCGCGGTGCGCGAGGCGCTCCCAAACGCGGGAAGCCCCGGGCCACCTCCGCCAAGGCCGCCACCTCCAAAACCTCCGCCCCCTCCGCCCTGGGCAAAACGCGCGCGCATCTGATCCATGATTTGGCGATATTGGTCGCGCTGTTCCGGGGTCAGAGAGGCTTCATACTTCTCCCGTTCCTCTTGGGTCGGGCGGCGGCGTTCGCCGTCCATCCACGGGGGTGTCGGCAGGCCAGCGAATGGGCCGCTGGTGGCTACTGGAGCCTGGATTTGATTGGAAGACCCGCTGCTGCTGACGGCATTGGTCGAAGTTTTCGCAATAGCGCCTTCAGGTGGACGGAAACGAAACGCCGCGTTCGGTACGCGAAGCGTGTCCTTTTTCTGTGAAGTAATGATGGACGCCGTGGCCGTCATACCGGGGCGAAGCTTGAGATCAGGATTATCCACCTCGACGATGGCGGTGTAAGTGACGACGTTTTGATTTGTGATAGGCGCAAACCGGACTTGTTTCACCTGCCCCTTGAACTGACGTGTGTACGCTTCGACAGTGAAATTGACCGGCTGGCCTTCTTGAACCCCTCCGACGTCCGCCTCCGAAACGGCCGCCTCGATTTGCATTTTTGCCAGGTCATTCGCGATGAGGAATAGCGTCGGCGTATTGAAGCTCGCGGCCACCGTCTGGCCTTCTTCGATGTTGCGCGAGATCACGATGCCGTCAATGGGCGCAAAAATCCGCGTCCGCTCCAGATCCACTTTGGCGCGCTCGACATTGGCCTGGCGCATTTTGACAATTGCCTGGGCCTGGTGCAAATCGACTTCCGCGCGGTTGTAATCCGCCTCAGAAATGAGTTTGTTGGCGAAGAGTTCTTTGGCACGTTTGAAGTTAAGGTCCGCGAGTTCTTGCGCCGCCGTGGCGTTTGCGAGTTCGGCTTCGGCCTGGGAAAGATTCCGCTCGTACGTCGCGGGGTCGATCTTGGCGATCAACTCGCCTTTCTTGACCTTGGAATTGAAGTCTGCGCTGATTTCCGTGATGGTTCCTGAAATCTGGCTGCCCACCTGCACGTTCTTCACAGGCGTCAGTTGACCGTTGGCAGTGACGGTCTGAGTGATGTCGCCCCGAGAGATTTTCGCAGCCCGGTATTCGGCAGGTTTGCTGTTTTCCCTGTTGAAATACCAATATGCCCCGGCTCCCCCTGCGCCAAGAACAACCAAAAGGCCTACCCACTTTGACCAGGAGGATTTGCGCCGCTTGACACCAAGCGAGGACGGAAGTGCATCGGTCATATGAGGTGGACAATCACTGAGTGCAAGAGCATCGGAATCTTGGTCATACGGTCTGCTGTAGAATATCGCTAATGACGGGCAGCAGGCAAGGCCGGTTACATGCCCCAGGCAACCAATTCTCAGCGGCGGCTAACCCAAGCCCCGGATCTTGGAACATCTTTAGCGCAAAGTTCGGGCCAATTTCCCCCGAAGGAATCCACTGGAAACCGGAAAGCTCGGACACACCATCGCCAGTCGGTCTCCAACCCCTTGCACCGAAGTTCAATCCATGCCTCGACTACGCGACAGGGCTTCAAGAAATCGAGTCCGAAATCCCTAAAAAATGTTTGACTTAGGCATTGAGACCCGATAGTAATCGGCCGTATTGAACGGGGAACAAAGTACTTAGTAACTGAACTTATGAAACGAAAACAGATAAGGATGGCTGCTGTGTTGGCGGCTCTTTTAGGTTTCGGAATTTTACCTGCAAATGCTTTGACGGAATCCCAGACCAGGGCCATCCGGGATGCCGTGGTGGGTGTTCCCGCACTGGAGCAAGCCCCAAACGCTGCTAAAATTGTTCAAAAAGCCAGCGAGACCGACCGCGAAGAAGTCGCCGTCACCGTGACTCGGATCATCCTGTCCAAGAGCCCAGCTCTCGCTTCTACCTTGCTGGAAGCAATCGCTGAAGTCGCCCCGGAAACAAGTGCCGCTGTTGCCGCGCTGGCGGCGGAATTGTGCCCGGCGCAAGCTCAAGAGATTGCGTTGATCGCAGCCAGTTATTCCCCCGATCACGCGACGCGAATCGCGACCAGCGTTGCCAAAGCGGCGCCAAAAGACGCCATACGAATCACTCGTCGGATCGTTGGGGCCGTTCCTGAGCTTTCCGACAAGATTACGGAGGCTGTAATTGCTGCCGTCCCGGCCGCGAAAACCGAGATCGAAAGCGACGCGACTCTGGCCATGATCAGTTCCATCGCCAAGAACACTGGCTCAAGTGCTAGCGTTCCGGTCCGCAAGCGTGTCGGTGGACGTCCAACGCTGAGACCACCGCCAAGTCCGCCAAAGTCAACGCCGCCGCCTGCTCCCGCGCCAAGAAGCCAAGTTTTCAACGACGCAGTCAAGAGCATTGAGAACACAGCGACGACGGCAAAGCTAGACACGGGAAGTCAAGCATCTCTGATCACAGAAACCGTGAAAGCCATCAACGCCGTGGCCAAACCCGCATCGAATCTAACAAAGCAGGAACAGGAGAACTTGATAACACAGACAACGACCATAGTCGCGCAGGTTGTCGCAACCGCGACTCAGGCTGCAGCACAAGCTACCGCTCAAGCAAACGCGGCACAAACAAGCGCAAATCAAGCCTCAGCCGCTGCCGCTCAAGCGACTGATGGAGGCGCTGCTCGTGCAGCAGCAGCTCAAGCCGCCGCAGCCGCCGCTCAAGCCGCGAGAGCCGCCGCTCAGGCTGCGACTGAAGCAGCGGTCAAGCTTGCGGCAGCGGTCGCTGCAAACGTTGCCGCGACTGCTAGGGACACCTCGTTGAGCGTTGCCGAGAAACAATCGACAGTAGCGACAGTAACGCAGGTTGCCACGTCGGCAGCAGCAGCAGTAGCCAAAGCCGCTACTGATACAGCAACTGCTCAAGTCGCTGCAGCATCGGCTCAAGCCACCGCCGCATCCGCTCCGGCAGCGCAACTCCAGGCCGCTCAGACTGCCGCAGCACAAGCCACCACTACTGCAGCTGCCACGGTCGGCATCACTCAGAACGCTACTACGGCGGGCGTCCGTCTGGCAGAGGCCACTGTGAGTACGGTGGCGACAATCGCCAAGGATACCAATTTGAGCGCGGCCGAACGGCAGTCGCTGGTGTTGTTTGCTCAGACTCAAGTAACGAACGTCTCGAAGGACACTGCAGCCGTGACAAAGGCCCAAGCGTTAACATCGGCAATCCAATCCTTGGTTCAAGAAGTGAAAGCTGTTTCCGAGATCGCCAAGACGACGGATGACCCGAATGCGATCAAAGCGAAGATTGACGAATCCGCCAAAAAGATCGGTGATACAGTGAAAGCTTACGCCAGCCCGTAGTCTTGTCGTTCATTTTCCCGAGGAAGCCTCGACGGAAACTCCGTCGGGGCTTTTTTGTGACTACGCTCAGAGCGAGACTGGAAAGCAAACAATTCTGGTGCGTGCTGCATCGACACGACACAGGGCCTATGCACCAGCAATTCGCTCTTGAAATGGTGGATCGGTTCAGGCGAAATATTTTGAGTTCCGATTATTTCTATGAACCTCGGTGACATTCTGCAGCGAGACCAAATCGTGACTGACTTGCGGGCCTCCAACCGTTGGGAAGCCATCGATGAACTGATCGATAATCTGGTCGTAACCGGGAAGATTAAACCCGAACATCGCCAATCAGTCGCGGCTGTGGTCAAGAAGCGCGAAAGCTCAATGAGTACCGGGATCGGGTTTGGAATCGGCATTCCCCACGCTTCGACCGATTTGATCTATGAAGTTGTCGGCGCGCTGGGACGTTCCCGGAAAGGCGTTAATTTTGATGCATTGGACAACCAACCGGTGAATTTGGTCATGCTATTTCTGGTTCCGCAAGGCCAGTTTCAGAAGCACCTTCACACGCTGGCCAGCATCGCCAAACTGCTTCACCGGCGCGAATTTCGCCAGGCCCTTGAGTTGGCCCAGGATGCCGAAGCGATGTACGAGATCATCCGCGAAACTTCGACGGGGAAGTAGCGCGATCCTGCATCCGGCTGCGAATCTCTGCCATCGTTATCCCTTCAGAATAGTCCTTCCGTGCTACCCTACCGCGTTCTTGATGAGGTCTTGCAGCAAGCTGTGCAAGACTGCCTCCCCGATGCCAACGTCGCAAACGTGCTGGTCAAGCCCTGCGCGGATGCAAAGTATGGCGACTATCAAACTGCGTCCCTGATGCCGCTGGCCAAGGAACGGCGCTTGAGTCCGCGCCAACTCGCGGAGGATGTCATGGAAAGGCTGCAGCTCCCGAATTGGGTCCGCGATGTGGAAATCGCAGGCGCCGGCTTTCTAAACTTTCGTATCGCGCCGGCAATCTTGGGGGAATGCCTCAACGACGCCGCACGCAGCGAGCACCCCTTTTTTGAGCCGGTTGAACAACCTTTGACAATCGTGATCGATTTCAGTTCCCCCAATGTGGCCAAGCCCATGCACGTGGGACATATCCGCTCAACAATCCTGGGAGATTGTTTGGCGCGCACCTGCCGACTTCTTGGCCATCATGTAATCACGGACAACCATATCGGAGACTGGGGCACTCAGTTCGGCAAACTATTGCTAGGATGGAAGCAATCCCGGGATGTCGCGGCGCTTCAACGCGACGCCCTCGCCCAGATGGAACGGATCTACCAGGAAACAAATGCAGCCTGCGAAAACGATGCCGCAATGCTGGAGAAAGCTCGCCAGGAACTGGTGAAACTTCAGACCGGGGACTCAGAGAATCTCGCCCTTTGGCGCGAGATGATTTCCTTGTCGCAGACTCAATTCACCGCCATCTACCGCCGGTTGGGAGTTCAATTCGACCACACACTCGGAGAAAGTTCTTACAATCCCCGGCTCAAAGCTGTAGTTCAGGACTTGCAGCATCAAGGGATTGCCCGTGAAAGCGAAGGCGCCATCGCGGTTTTCTTCGACGAGATTCCGGAGTTAAAGGCGCATCCTGCCTTGATCCAGAAAAGCGACGGAGCTGCGAATTACATGACGACGGATCTCGCGACGCTTCAGTATCGAGCCGAGACCTGGAATCCGAGCGAGATCGTCTATGTGACCGACGGGCGCCAGCAACTGCATTTTAAGCAACTCTTCGCGGTTTTTCGTCGCTGGCGCCCCGATCTACCGATCAAACTCGCCCACGTTTGGTTTGGCGCGATTCTCGGGGAGGATGGCAAACCTTTCAAGACGCGCACCGGTGACACGATCAAGCTGACCGACTTGTTGGACGAAGCGGAGGAACGCGCGTTTCGAGTCGTATCCGAAAAGAATCCCAGATCCGATGAACAACAGCGTCGTGAGATTGCCAGGATCGTTGGAATTGGAGCGATCAAGTACGCGGATCTTCTGCCGAACCGCCAAAGCGATTATACTTTCAATTGGGATAAGATGCTTGCACTTAACGGGAACACTGCCCCGTATCTCCTTTATGCCTACGCTCGCATTCGAAGCATCTTCCGGAGGCATGGGACAGAGACCGATATCGAAGCACCCGGGCAGTTAACCGCTGCTGGTCTGTCGGCGGAGGAAGAAATTGCGCTAGTAAAGCACTTGCTGAACTTTGGTTTGGTCCTCGGGGCGGTGGCTGATGAGTACCGGCCGAATTATCTCTGTAATTACCTCTATGATCTCGCAGGACATTTTACCCGCTTTTACGAAAACTGTCCCGTGCTGAAAGCCGAAGCTCGCCAACGCCAAACCCGGCTGCTGATCTGCGACTTAGCCGGCGAGGTCTTGAAGCAAGGTCTAAACCTCCTGGGCATCGAGACCACTGAACAAATGTGAGCTCATGGGTCAGTACAGCACAGGGCCGAGGACAACGCGGAAGCCTAGATAATTACTGCGACGCGTGGGCAGGACATTGTTCCGGTAAGCCGAACGGCATGAGGAAGCCTTCCAATCCCAACCTCCTCCCCGAAAGACACGACTGACCCCTGACGAAGGCCCGGACGGCCTTTCGATCGATCCTCCCGGATATGCGCTATCATAGTAATCGTGGCACCATTCCCAGACGTTGCCGTAGATGTCGTGCAGCCCAAACAGATTTGGCCGCTTCTGTCCGACCGGGTGCGTGGTTTTGAGGCTGTTCGCATCGTACCACGCATACTCCCCAAGCTCTGTGTAATCCAGATCATCTCCGAAGCTGTACCGGGTGGTTGTGCCGGCGCGACAGGCATATTCGAACTCGGCCTCGGTCGGAAGACGATAGGCGTAGCCGAACGGCAACCGGCCTGCCGAGAACTCTGTCTGAGTCAGTCGCGCACAGTAGGCGACGGCGTCTTCCCAACTCACCCGCTCCACCGGCCGAGATGGGTCGCCGTTGAACCCACTCGGATTCGTGCCCGTGATTCGTTCATACTCACCCTGCGTCACCTCATACTTGCCCATCCAGAATCCAGAAGGAAAAACGACTTGCGTCAATGGATCTTCGTCCAGATCGCGGTCCTTCTCATCGGGCGGGCTCCCCATTACGAAGCGGCCTTGGGGGATCCAAACCATGTTGGGCAAGGGGAGGATATCGACGGCTTCGACGCGGAAAAACGCGGCCGGTACAGGGAAATCAATCTCGGTGGATTCGCGGCTTCCAGTGCCATCGATCAGGTCGCTGAAATCCCAGCGCTCCAAATCGATAGAGAGCGCAGCTTGATATCTCCGTCCAGCAACTGTGGGAAAACTGAGGTGAATCTCGCCATTCGTTCCTCGCTCCATCCGCGAGTGCACCGGGGCAAATGTTGGCCTGGATTCGACTCTAAAAAACGCGGTTCGATTCGCGCCGCCGGGATATTCAATCGTGATTGGCTGAGAGCCTCCCTGGACTATGCTGCCAAAGAAATGCCAATTCTTGAGGTCGTGAGTGACATAAACCTGGTAACGCTCGTTTAGTTTGCGGGAGAATGTGACTCTTACTTTCGTCCCTTCGGCTATCTCGATTTTGAGCGTGGGGCTTGGTAATTGTGCGGACAACTCTGCCGCTTCTGGAACGAGGCCGAGGGAAACCCCAAGAATCAAGGCGAACAAGAATCCAGCGAGTCTCATATAGAGCGAAATTATGAGCAAACAATGTTCCAGTGAAGAGATTTATTCCAGGTCACGGAAAGCGTGACGCCGCACGTTCTATCGGCGCACGAATCTCTCCAGATGTTCGAATAGTGCCGAGGAAGTTTCAAAATGAAAAAGTTCATGCTCTTTGGATAGGTGGCCAAAACCCGCGCCATAGGCGGGACCGTTGATCACACAGGCGTCCGTTTGATTCTCGCCGACCTGCGTTCGCGCGCGGTCAACAGCGGCTGCGCGCGTGCCGTCCACTTCGTATTTCCAGCCGACCAGCCATGCCTTGGGAAACCAACTGCGAAGCCGGTTGATGAGTTTTGGAACGGGAACCAATTCGGCCAGCAGCGGCGCCTCGCGCGTAGAGAATTTGCCACGGCTGATTTCGCGCAATTCCCCGCCTGGCGAACGCGTCCAGACTCTGCCAAAACCGAAGTCGCTGACCGCTGCCGCATGGAAGACCGCGTCAATTCGCACAGAGGCTAATGATTCCAGGTGTCGTTCCAGTTCGGAGGCGGTTCCGAATTCGATAATGCGCGCGACCTTGACAGCGCTCCGGAATATTGAACTGCTTCCCCGGAGTAAAACTACTTCGTGGCCCTGACTTGCCAGGTAATCGGCCAGTTGGGTGCCCAAAGTCCCGGTGGAGAGGTTAGTGAGCCTACGCACCGAGTCCAACGGCTCGAAGGTCGGCCCAGCGGTGACAGCGCAGTTCATGGCTACCGATTCGTCGCCGCGCTGCGCAGCGATCCCTCAAGCGTGGATTTCTTTTTCTTTCACCGCAACTGCGCCTTTGCCAACCCGCTTACGCAGATACGTCAGCTTCGCTCGCCGGACCGAGCCCTTGCGCTCAATCTCGATCTTTTCCACCCGTGGAGAATGCATCGGGAAGACGCGCTCAACTCCTTCGCCGTAACTGATGCGACGCACCGTGAAGGTCGAATTCAAACCACGGCCACGACGACCAATTACGACGCCGGCAAACACCTGGATGCGCTCCTTGTCGCCCTCGATCACTTTTGTATGGACGCGGACAGAGTCGCCGACTCCAAAATCCGCCGATTCCTTGCGGAATTGTTCTGATTCAATCTTGTCAAATATAGCTTGGCTCATAATTCGTTTTGCGTATTTTGCAGCTTACCGGGCGTTGCTTCGATGCGGTTCCAGCAAATCAGGTCGCCTTTGTCGAGTCCGGACTTCGGCTTGCTCCAGTCGCCATTTCTCAATTTCAGCATGATTCCCAGAGAGCAAGACCTCCGGAACTTGCATGCCGCGAAAATTTGCCGGCCTCGTGTATTGCGGATACTCCAAAAGCCCTTGCGCGAACGATTCGTCGTGCGCGCTTTCATCATCACCCAGAACGCCGGGCAAGAGCCTTGTCACGGCGTCGATAATCACCATCGCCGGCAGCGCACCATTGGTCAGGATGTAATCCCCGATGGATAACTCGTCATCCGCAAGGTGCTCTCGGACTCGCTCGTCGAATCCCTCATAGCTCCCGCAGATCAGCAGGAGATGCGCGCATCCGGCGAGGTCCTTGACCACGCCTTGCTCAAGCCTGCGGCCGGTCGGGGCGAGAAGAATCACGCGAGTCCTCTCACCAGTGAGGTTGGCCACGGCTTCAAAGATCGGTTCCGGTTTCAGCAGCATCCCAGGACCGCCTCCAAAAGGCTTGTCATCGACCGTGCGATGGCGATCACGAGTGTAGTCGCGCAGATTGTGCACTTGCAGATGGAGCAGACCACGATTCCGAGCGCGCTTAACGATGCTTTCCTCCATGGGACCGGAAAACATTCCCGGAAACAAAGTCAACACGTCAATCTTCATAATTGATCGCACGTGAGTGCGCTTTCTCGCGGATAAAAGCGCGACGCCCGAAATCAGTCTTCAGGTCTTTCCTCTACGATCTCCACGGTGCATCGCAGTCCCTGCCGAGCTCCTCCGACCTGGACGAGCGATCGGATCGCGCGGATTGTTCCACCTTGGCGGCCAATGATCTTTCCGACGTCTGTTGGGTGAAGGCGGAGTTCATAGACCGTCAATCCGTGGCGGTCCACAGGTGTAATCCTCACTGCGTCCTGACGGTCCACCAACCCTTTCACCACATATTCGAGAAAGGCTTGCATAGAGCGCAGGCATCAATCAACAGGCTGGAGCAGCCTTCCTGGCCTTCTTCAAAAAGCTGGCGACCGTATCGGTAGGTTGAGCTCCCTTGCTCACCCAGTAATCGGCGCGTTCGAGATCGAGAACGAAATTGTCCTGCCGCTTTAGCGGTTGATAGCTCCCGATTTCCTCGATGAATTTCCCGTCGCGCGGACTTCGGCTGTCAGCGATCACAATGCGGTACGCCGGCGTGTTTTTTGTTCCAATGCGCTTCAAACGAATCCGTACTGGCATAAAAGAATCAATGCATAATTGAAGTTTTCCCGTGGCGATGAACTAGACGAACAAACCGCACGGGCCTTCCCCAAAGGGAAGGCGGAGACTAGTCTCGGCAATGCGGGTTGGCAAGCCTCATTTCTCCTCGTTTACAGGTTTTCTACGGTTTTGCCGCGCCTCAACGAACTGGGTGTCCGGCTAGAACAGTTGCAGCGCCAAATCCGACATCACAGATCAGCCCTGGAAAAGAATGAAATGAGACATTGGCTTCAGAAGAAATCTGGCGGCAACCTACTCTCGCACAAGCTTTACATGTACTACCATCGGCAATGCTGAGTTTGACGGCCGTGTTCGGAATGGGAACGGGTCGGACCACAGCTTCATGGCCACCAAAAAAAGTGACTATTCATGGTTGAACCGCGAATACGAAGCCCAAAACGACTCATATCAATTCAACCATCAAAGAGCAAATTCTCTGAAAACTACACACAAGGCACTTGGCGAATAATATCGCGAGTTGGAAAATCGCTCACCCACTCACTCCGCCTAGATTCGACTCTTAGGCCGAACCAACTGCGGCACTGATTGGGAAAAGCGATCAAGCCTCACGACCGATTAGTACTGGTCGGCTAAAAGCCTTACGGCTCGTACACGTCCAGCCTATCAACCCGGTAGTCTTCCGGGGGTCTTCAGGAACCTCACGGTCCGGGAAACCATATCTTGGGATGAGCTTGGCACTTAGATGCTTTCAGCGCTTATCTCTTCCGCACATGGCTACGCAGCGATGCCCCTGACGGAACAACTGCCACACCAGAAGTGCGTCATTCTCGGTCCTCTCGTACTAAAGAATGAACCCCTCAAGTTTCCTGCGCCCACAGTGGATAAGGACCGAACTGTCTCACGACGTTCTGAACCCAGCTCGCGTACCGCTTTAACCGGCGAACAGCCGGACCCTTGGGACCTTCTCCAGCCCCAGGATGCGATGAGCCGACATCGAGGTGCCAAACCGAGTCGTCGATATGAACTCTTGGACTCGATCAGCCTGTTATCCCTAGCGTACCTTTTGTCCGTTGAGCGATGGCAATTCCACATTCTACCACCGGATCATTTGGGCCTGCTTTCGCACCTGCTCGACTTGTTGGTCTCGCAGTTAACCTGGCTTCTAGCCATACCCTCGTCGCACGGTTGCCAACCGTGCTGAGCCAAGCTTCGCGCTCCTCCGTTACTCTTTGGGAGGAAACCGCCCCAGTCAAACTGACCCGCAAGCACTGTCCCCCGCCTGGCTAACAGGTCGGGGTTAGAATCCTAATTAACAAAGAGTGGTGTTTCACATTTCGACTCCACGAGAACCGAAGCCCTCGCTTCGAAGTCTCCCACCTACGCTACGCATCATTAACCAGAACACAATACCAGCTTACAGTAAAGGTGCATAGGGTCTTTCCGTCCTACTGCGGGCAGGCGGCATCTTCACCGCCGTTACAATTTCGCCGAGATCCTCTCCGAGACAGTCGTTCAGTCGTTACACGATTCGTGCAGGTCGGAACTTACCCGACAAGGAATTTCGCTACCTTAGGACCGTTATAGTTACGGCCGACATTCACGGGGACTTTGGCAACGAGCTTCGCCTTACGGCTAACAAGTCACCTTGATCTTTCCGCATTGGTCACGTGTCACACCCTATACGTCGTCTTCACGACTTAGCAGAGTGCTGTGTTTTTGTTAAACAGTCGCTAAACGCAATTTACTGAGACCTTACACCGCCACATCGCTGCAGCGGCTTCAGGCACCCCTTATCCCGAAGTTACGGGGCTAATGTGCCGAGTTCCTTAGAGAGGTTTCTCTCGCGCGCCTTAGTCTATTCGACTCACCCACCTGTGTCGGTTTACGGTACGGGCGACCAGGGGAACGATAAGAAGCTTTTCTAGGCAGATCGTCCAGTGACTCGCTTCGCCCGAAGGCTAAGCTCCCAATTCAATCAGATAATCACTTTTCTCTCTGCGTGACTCCTTACCTTAACCCTAGCCGGTGCAGGAATATTAATCTGCTGTGCATCGATTACGCCTTACGGCCTCATCTTAGCTCCCGACTAACCCTGGGAGGACGAACCTGCCCCAGGAAACCTTAGGTTTACGGCGACCAGAATTCTCATCTGGTTTATCGCTACTCATGTCTGCATTCTCACTCATGAGCACTCGACCGTCCTTTACAGTCCGGCTTCAATGTGTTCATGACGCTCTCCTACCACTCCTGGACGGCGAACCGCACAGGAATCCGCAGCTTCGGTATGTGATTTAATCGCCAATCATTTTCGGCGCGACATCGCTCGATGAGTCAGCTATTACGCACTGTTTAAATGATGGCTGCCTCTAAGCCAACATCCTCACTGTCTAAGCAACGTCACATCCTTTCCACTTAATCACATTTAGGCACCTTAGCTGGCGATCTGGGCTGTTGCCCTCTCGACGACGAAGCTTATCCCCCGCCGTCTGAATGCTGGGTTACTGGGATCCGAGGTATTCGGAGTTTGGTTGGTTTTGGTAACCTGGTGGGGTCCCTAAGCCATCCAGTGCTCTACCTCCTCGGAGTACTGACCCAACGCTAGCCCTCAAGCTATTTCGGAGAGAACCAGCTATCACGGGGTTTGATTAGTCTTTCGCTCCTACTCTCAAGTCATCTCAGGATTTTTCAACATCCACGAGTTCGGTCCTTCACCTGGTGTTACCCAGGCTTCAACCTGCTCAAGAGTAGATCACCTCCGCTTCGGGTCTATTGCCTGCAACTGAACGCACGTTTCGTACTCGGTTTCCCTTCGCCTCCGTCCCAAAAGGACTTAGGCTTGCCACAGACAATAACTCGCAGACTCATTATGCAAAAGGCAGGCCGTCACTCCGAATTTCTTCGGAGCTCCGACACATTGTAGGCAAATGGTTTCAGGTACTCTTTCACTCCCCTAGCAGGGGTTCTTTTCACCTTTCCCTCGCGGTACTTGTTCACTATCGGTTGCCAAGGAGTATTTAGCCTTATCCGGTGGTCCGGACGGATTCGCACAGAGTTTCACGTGCACCGTGCTACTTGGGAAACCTCTAGAGAGCTTTGAGCTTTCGCGCACCCGGCTGTCACGGTCTACGGCCGAACTTTCCAGATCGTTACACTAACTCTCCACTTCTCACATCAAGGTCCCGCTACCCCGGGAAGACAAGTCTTCCCGGTTTAGGCTGTTCCGAGTTCGCTCGCCACTACTGACGGAATCGCTTCGTTTTCTTTTCCTGGGGTTACTGAGATGTTTCACTTCACCCCGTATCGCTTCACCGGACTATGAATTCATCCAGTGATAATCCCGAGTTATCAGGATTAGGTTGTCCTATTCGGAAATCCGCGGATCAACGCCTGCTTGCGGCTTCCCGCGGCTTATCGCAACTTGCTACGTCCTTCATCGCCTCTTGGCACCAAGGCATTCACCGTTTGCCCTTAGTAGCTTGATCACAAAGTTTATCTATTGATATGAAACTCAATAGAAACTCAGCGAAATGTAATCGCCCTAATTCTATCCCTATGTGTAGTTTTCAAAGAACATCATTAGCGGGTCATTCCGCCAATGGAAAGCTTATCAGATTAGTCCAGCCATGCACGTCCCGTGCACTCAGATTCTCGGGACCGTTTTGGTTGGTGGGCCTGACTGGACTTGAACCAGTGACCCTGCGCTTATCAAGCGCATGCTCTAACCAACTGAGCTACAGGCCCAATCCTAGAGAATTCGAGGTTTCAATCCTGGTGGAGCTGAGGAGATTCGAACTCCTGACCTATAGCTTGCAAAGCTACCGCTCTACCAACTGAGCTACAGCCCCACGCACGGAGGATCAGAAGCAAATTCATCGCGGGCTTATTCACTTCGCACTACGAACTTCCTAAGACCTCACACAATCGAGTTCGAACCTTCTGGACGTGAAAAGAACAGTAAACCCATTGAAAACTGAACTGTGCGATAAGGGAGCCACCTTCCGAATTCGGAATCTTCTATATAGCTCCAAATCCATCCGGTTCGACCTCACGCGAGCCGACCTTATGTCGGTCGCGTCTATTCTCCTTAGAAAGGAGGTGATCCAGCCGCAGGTTCCCCTACGGCTACCTTGTTACGACTTCATCCCAATCACCACCCATACCTTCGGCACCTGCCTCCTTTCGGTTAGCACGGCGACTTCGGGTACAAGCGGCTTTCATGATGTGACGGGCGGTGTGTACAAGGCCTGGGAACGTATTCACGGCGCCGTAGCTGATGCGCCATTACTAGCGATTCCAGCTTCATGTCGGCGAGTTGCAGCCGACAATCTGAACTGAGCTCGGTTTTTCGAGATTTGCTCCACCTTACGGTATTGCGTCCCTTTGTGCCGAGCATTGTAGTACGTGTGCAGCCCTGGCCGTAAGGGCCATCCTGACTTGACGTCATCCCCACCTTCCTCCTCGTTTAAGCGAGGCAGTCTGTCCAGAGTGCTCCAGTCTCTCGACCGGGTGGCAACAGGACACAAGGGTTGCGCTCGTTGCGGGACTTAACCCAACATCTCACGACACGAGCTGACGACAGCCATGCAGCACCTGTGTAGGTTCCTCTTGCGAGGTCGTCAGACTTTCATCCTTCTACCACCTACATGTCAAGGCCAGGTAAGGTTCTTCGCGTTGCATCGAATTAAGCCACATACTCCACCGCTTGTGCAGGCCCCCGTCAATTTCTTTGAGTTTTAATCTTGCGACCGTACTTCCCAGGCGGCACATTTAACGCGTTAGCTTCGCCACGAACGGGGTCGAATCCGCTCACAGCAAATGTGCACCGTTTACGGCTAGGACTACCAGGGTATCTAATCCTGTTTGCTCCCCTAGCTTTCGTGCCTCAGCGTCAGGAGTTGTCCAGGGACTCGCCTTCGCCACTGGTGTTCCTCTCGATATCTACGCATTTCACTGCTACACCGAGAATTCCAGTCCCCCCTCCAACCCTCAAGCCAGATAGTATCCAATGCAGTTTCGGAGTTGAGCTCCGAGATTTCACATCAGACTTACCCGACCGCCTACGCACCCTTTACGCCCAGTGAATCCGAACAACGCTTGGGACCTCTGTATTACCGCGGCTGCTGGCACAGAGTTAGCCGTCCCTTCCTCTTCCGGTACTATCAACTTGTCTGGTATTAGCAAACAAGCATTGTTCCCAGATGACAGGGGTTTACGGGCCGAAGCCATTCATCCCCCACGCGGCGTCGCTCCATCAGGCTTGCGCCCATTGTGAAAAATTCTCGACTGCTGCCACCCGTAGGTGTCTGGACCGTGTCTCAGTTCCAGTGTGGCTGGTCGTCCTCTCAGACCAGCTACCCGTCTTAGCCTTGGTGAGCCGTTACCTCACCAACTAGCTGATAGGCCGCGGGCTTATCATGAAGCGTCAGGCCTTTCGGTCCCCAACTTTAGTCCGGTGAAGATGCCTCCACCGAACCACATCCGGTATTAGCTTGCCTTTCAGCAAGTTATCCCGAACTTCACGGCAAATTACCCACGTGTTACGCACCCTTGCGCCACTCCGACTCCAGAATATTGCTACCCTGAAATCAGCGTTCGACTTGCATGTCTTATCCACGCCGCCAGCGTTCGTTCTGAGCCAGAATCAAACTCTCCGTTAAAAACGCTAGTTTGTTCTCTCGGGGTGAAAACACCCCAATGACTAAATTAAACTCAAATCCCGGTTGGCTTTTAACCAACGGTCTTCGAGGGCTCTCACTTATCGCACAATTCAGTTTTCAATGAGCACGAGGTGCTTCCACCTCTAAATCTTTCCCCGCTAGGGGACAAAAAAACCCGAGATCTGCTCACTGATAACAGCAGTATCTCAGACATCGAATCTCGTCTGTTTAAGAGCGGCGGATACCTTATTTGTTTTCTTCTTTCTGTCAACAGGTTTTTCGCGACTTTTCAAACCGCACCGCTAACAAACAGGAGCGAGACACTTAATCATTTTGAAATCACATGCAAGAGATTTGTGAAGAATATTTAGAATATTTTTCCGCGAGTTCCAACCGTTGTGGTCACGAAAGATGTGACCTTTCGGGGACGCTAGAATCAAGATTCAGGACTATCCAGATGTTCGCCTGACGTCAGCTCCTCGTAACCCTGAAAATGTTCCGGGCGCAACGGTTCGGAAAGTCGATGCTCTTCGCCGAGCCACTTGCCCAGGTCGACCAACTTGCAGCGCTCGGAACAAAAGGGGCCGTGCGCACCGGAAAGCCAGTGGCCTTGCTTCTGGCATGTCGGGCATTTTACTTTTGGCATGCTCTTCAGAGTTCACGACAGATATGGGATGGTGAGCGGTCCTTGCGGCAACACCGCCACGCGTGCGTCAGGCTCGCGATTTGCGAGATCTTTGCGAACAGCCTCCGCGATGTCATGACACGGCGTCAGATGCGCTGCGCGAATGACTTCGTCCGCGAGAGAACTGTGAACCAAGACCGTGGCTCTGCGCTGGATGATCGCTTGAATTTGCGCTTGCCACTGTTCCGGACGCACAAATCCAGGGGCCGCGAGCTTCGTCAGGATTTCCTCCGGCCCCGACACCTCGCGAAGAAGTAAATCGAGCGGGCTTCCCGACGGCACGCCTTCACGGCATTCACAGGCCAGAATGATCGTGCCGCCGTCCTGGATGATGCGCGCCGCGGCGCTCATCCCCTTCACGCCCTGATACAAATTCAGATCGAGTGGATAACCGCTGTTGGTTGTCACCACGATCTCGAAAGGCGACTTCACCTTCTGCATGGCCGATCGGCGCACAAACTCAATCCCGACCTTGTGGGCCTCAATCAAGTCACCTGCGAAGACACCGGTAATCTCACGTTGCCCGTTCAGACTCACATTGAGCAGAAAACTCGGCCCGACGCGCAGCGCAATCTCTCGCATCTCTTCCCAAATTGGGTTCCCGACCGTGACGCCGAACGCGGCTCTGGCGTCGCTGATGTTCCTCGCACCGTGATTGCTCATCACGGTCTGTAGTCCGGCCAAACCGGGCATGATCCCTTTCGGTCCACCGCTGAATCCGGCAAAAAAATGCGGTTCGATAAAACCGGTCACGACCCGGACATCCGCGTCCGCAAAATGGCGGTTAATCCACGCGGGCGTGCCATCCCGGGTGGTGCCAAACTGGACCAACGCCGCCGGATTCTCCGGTTCGTGGTTGATCACGCTGTAACCGCGGGCAATTTTCGGCGTAAGCAATTTCTCCAATTCATCCTGAGTATTGGGTCGATGCGTTCCCAGCGAGTTCAGAAGCGTAATCCGCTCACGCGGTACGTGAGCCAGATTTTCCAACAACCAGGGAATAATCCGATCGTTCGGCGTAGCGCGAGTGATGTCCGTAAACGCAATGCAAACGCGGTCACCGGGCTTGATCCACTCTCGCAAGGAGCGGGCAGCGATAGGGTAAGCAAGCGACTGGAGCACTGCGGCTTTTTCATCCGACAGGCCTGGCGTGTGGGACGGCTCAATAACCGTGGTTTGGCGATCTGGCAACTCGACGCTCAAGTGTCCTTGGCCGTAGGCAAGTTTCACTTTCATAAGAAGCAGTCCGAATATGGCGCTCAGTTCCGGCGAGGTCAAAAGAGAATCATAGAGCACCTCAGCCGATGGATGGATCAGCAATCGCGAAGCACTGCGCCGGGTTCCCAGGCTGTTTGTTTGTGCCAAGGAACATTCGGACCAAATGCCGCTGAGGAGCGAAACCAAGTTCTTGCGCCAGGGACGCCGCCATCCCGTTGACATCCGGCACATCCCAGTAAACCGGCCGTCCCTTCTCTTGATTGAGAAGACTCTTTACCAGGGCAACTCCAATCGCCGTGTCCGCAACGATCGGACCGAGATACGAAGCCTTGGACCCTGCGCGGAGCAAACCGTAGCCACGGACTTTTCCATTCTGCGAGATCGCGGCTAGCGCCCGTGAACTGCCCACCACCAAACGCTCCAACATAGCGGCACGCGAGACGCCGAAGGCGCGCGAGTCGATCTCGTCAAGTTGAGTTACCGACGAAGCATTGAGTGATTTAAGAGTTACGGATTCGTGAGGAATGACGAGTGGTTCCGGAGAGCCACGTCCCGCGCCCCGCGTTAACGCCACGTCGGCATCGTTCGATTGAGTTTGCAGATGCTCGCGGCCAGGCACATGTGGGGCGGCTGACTCGACAAAGCATTTGCATTCCCAACGCGTCAACGTCCATTCAACTTCAAAGCCGAGTTTGTCGTAAAGCGTTTGACCCAACGGCGTGGCATCGAGCTTGATGCACGGCGTCCCCTTCAGATGATTCAAGCAATGTTCGAGCAAGGCGCGCCCGACACCACGCCCTCGATAGTCGGGATGGACCAGGAGCATTCCGATCCACGCGAGTTCAGTTCCATAGCGAGTGGTTGTGGCCGTGCCCACAGGGGATCCGTTCCATTCCGCGATGAAACATCCTTGGGGCGCGTAGTCCCGAAGGCGCTGCCAATCGTTCAGCGTCTGATTCCAGCCAACGATGCCACGCAGTAAGTCAGCGAAACCCAAGTCGGCCTCAGTCATCAGACGCGGACAGAGAGAAGGGTAAATGGCCATTGCAGAAAAGTGGATTTCGTCGTCTCAGGCTACAAGAATACAATTGCCTTTCGTCGGGTTCTGCACAATGGATTTCCGCCACAGCCAGAAAACAATTCGATTGAAATCTCAGATGACGAAATTGGAGCCACCGGATGTTCATCATCTCTTGGCCGCGATTGGCTGGGTGGAACTGGGCAATCCGGCTGAGGCACGGCACGAACTGAACAGAATATCCGAAGCGCATCGCAGCCATCCGGATGTGCTCGAAGGTGAATGGCGCATTCACGCCGCGGCGAAGTCCTGGACAGCCGCGCTGCAAGTGGCCCGCCGCCAGATTCAGGCCGCCAAAAGCCATCCATCGGGTTGGATCAACCAATCCTACGCGCTGCACGAGTTGAAACAGACTCGGGAAGCATTCGACCAACTCCTTCCACTCGCCAGACGCTTTCCCAAAATCAGTGTCATCCACTACAACCTCGCGTGTTATGCATGTCAACTGGGCCGCCTGGACGCCGCCAAGAAGAGTCTGGCACGCGCCATCAAGCATCGTGGCAAGGACGAAATCAAAAATCTGGCGCTCGCCGACGCGGACCTGAAACCGATGTGGCGATACATCCGGTGCCTTTGACCTTCCGCCGGCGCCTCACGGCATTCCCGCGCCTCAAAAAACTCCAAGAGAAGGCTTGCATTGACGGTCTGCTGCGGTATTTTCCCGCTTCCGCTCGGTTCGGCTACGAATGAATCGACGGCTAGTGAATCGGATTCTCGTGAAAGATCTCGCAGGAATGTTCCCCGTTTCTGAGCCGATAATCGCACGAGTCATGACCGGCGAAGAGCGCCGTCCGATGCGGATACGCGCTCGCTGAGTTCCACAGTTCAGATAACTTTAGTCAGTTTATGGCAACAGCAAACGACCTCCGAAAAGGAATGGCCATCAGTTACAATGGTGACGTCGCCGTTGTGCTCGATAGTCAGCATCGAACCCCCGGCAACCTTCGCGCCTTCGTTCAGGCCAGCATCCGAAGCATTCGCACCGGCAAGTCGTCCGACGTTCGCTTCAGCTCAACCGAGCGCATTGAGGTCGTGCCGATGACCACCCGAAAGATGGAATTCAGCTACAAGGATGGCGAAGACTTTGTGTTTTCCGATCCGGAAACGTATGAAACGGTGACGCTCTCGCCCGAGATTGTCGGGGACGCGAGCCATTATCTTGTGGAGAATTCGCCCGTGACCGTCACGTTCGTCAATGACAAGGCTGTCCAGGTTGAATTGCCTGCCAGCGTGGTCTTAACCGTCTCGGACGCGCCGGGAGGCATTCGCGGCGATTCGGCGAACAATGTCCAGAAAACCGTGACCCTGGAGACCGGCATCACGATTCAGGCTCCTCTGTTCATCAAGACCGGTGAAAAGGTGAAAGTCGATACGCGCACGGGGAAATACATGGAACGTGCGTAGGGCATCGAAGCCCAGTTCCCGCATCACATCTGTTAGAGCCTGTCTGAAAATTCCGTGGGAGTCCTGTTTTCGCAGAAAAGGCCGGATGGCGAGGCACGACGAGGGAGGATACCCGCAGCGGTCTCTGACCGAGGAGCAACGAAGCCAGACGGCTTTTTCTGCGAAAACCCTCCGGGCGGCGGGTCTTTTGTCCGTGGCCTGCGTTGGCTCACCCGTCACAGCCCGCTGCGGGGATGCTCCGGGCTCGCCGCCTTGGCCACAGCCAAAATCCCTCGCCGCAGGACCCCACGCAATTTTCAGACAGGCTCTTAGAGCTTCAGGGAGCGCAAGGCGGCACACCGTTCGCACGTCGCGAATAGACGCCTCACGGCCGCACACCGAATTCACTCCTTCGTTTCCAGCGGCGGACGGGGCCTGAACTTCTTGGCCAATGCCAAAGCGGAGTTGAGCGACTTGACACCGTTGGTGCAAGTGGGATCCGAGAGCGACGCCGTGGCCACGCAAACCCCTGTCATCAAGCATCGCCCCAAGTCCCAACCTTCGTGCAGGCCCAAGAGAACTCCTGCGCAGAATGCATCGCCAGCCCCGGCTGTGCCCGCGATGAATTTGGGAGGCAAAACCAGGGAGGATTGCCAGAAGTCTTCCCCTTTGCGCGTCCGGGCAAACGCGCCTTCCGGAAAATGGATGACCACCAATTCGCGGACGCCGTGTTGAAGCAACGCGCCCGCCGTGTGCCGAAGCGCCACCGTGTCGAGCTTGCCGTCACCTTGGCGGATCGTGAACCCGGCGGTCTTCCCCGCCTCGATTTCATTCAAGATGCAAAAATCAACATGTTTGAGCGAGGGCGTCACGATTCTGGAGAATCGATCGCTGTTTTCGCTGACTACGTCCACGCTCGTCTTGATTCCCGCTTCTCGAGCATTGGCCAGCAATCGCGCCGCCTTTGTTCCGAATGTTTTGTCCGGCCGGTCCAGAGCATCGAGCAACAGCAAATATCCGAGGTGAAAGATTCGGGCTTTGCATTTCAGGAAATCCAGATCCTCCCCCGTCCAAAGCGCATTGGCGCCGCGATTGTGAAAAAACGTGCGGCGGCCATGGCCGATCTCTGTCATCACGTCCGTGTAAGAAGTCGGCGCGCTCGGCGTCCGTCGCAGAAATCGCGTGTCGATTTCATGCTTCTGACAATCCCTCAGAATGAGTTCTCCCAGGTTGTCATCCCCGACGAGTCCAGCGCCAAAAAGGGGAAAGCCTGCGCCCAACCGAGCCAGATCGATCAACACATTGTACGGCGCGCCACCGGTCCCTTGGGCCTGGCTCTGAATGTTGGCGAGTTGTTCTGGCTGCGGATAAACGTCAATCAATTTGACCTGGTCGATGATCCAGTTTCCACCCGCGAGCAGGCCGTGACGGGAGGAGGCGGTTTTGGTTTTCGTCGAGGCTCCCATGATCTGTTCCAAATTCGTCCCTAAGGAAATACCGACTCAGAATAGGGAAATGATCCCGCGCTGCTCAAGCACTAATCGGATTCTTACGAGTTGCTTGGAGTCAGCGAACCGGCCCCGGTGCCAGCATGAGGGAGCACAAAAAAAATTTGCCGCTAAATTTGACTAAATAGACAACTACTACTTTCGTTCCATAGACACGGCTCTCATCCCAAGCTAAACATTCACGCGTCCAACTCGGAGACGAGCAAGATTTCCCGCACCGCGGCCGCATTGAGTCATTCGACAAGAAGCCGGCCCCGGCGCCGGAGTCGCCGGTGCTTCCGGAGCAAAGCGCTGCTCCGGCGCGCGCTTGAAACCAATGCCAAGAAAGTTGAATCCATGAAACGATTGCAGATTCTCAGGTGGACGACGGAGCACTGGATGACCTTAGTCCAAGAACTCGTGCCACGACATGGAAGCCATGCCAGCTCCAGAACGCGCTGCGCTTCCCATGGACCCGACGGTAGGGCGAGCCTGTCCCCAGCGAGCCGAGTCGGACGTGTTCAACACACGTCGAGCGGCTCGCCGGGACGGACTCGCCCTACCGGGTTCATGGGCCGAGTGCATGGTTCCGAGACCAAGGGAACTTCCCATGAACCGTCGGTTCGTAGCCGCCGAGGAAACGAGGCGAGCGCTTTGGTTAACCGGGAAATCCGCCTCCTCACGTCGGCGGCTACGGTTCATGGTCCCAATGCGCGCCTTTTGGGCGTGGGAGCTTCCGATGAATCGGGTAGGGCTGCGTTGCCGCGCAGCCGGTCTTCCGTCGAAGCGGCGGCGCGGCAACACCGCCCTACCGGCGATGGGTTCAAGGGCCGTGCGCATGGCTTGCAGACCAAGCGCCCGGCGGCCCGTGGGCCAGTTGCACGGAAATTCGCCGCAGCGCTCCTCTTGTTGGGAGTGTTTTTCACAGGCCTTGACTCCTCCGCCGGCGTATTCACTGTCGGCCCGGATTATACGCAGCCGACGAATGCCGTTCCTTCGGCGTACAAAGCCGCTGGACTTGGCGAATGGAAACAAGGCCAGTCGCTCGATCATGTTCCGAAGGGCGCATGGTGGGAAATTTTCAATGACGAACTACTCAATGAGCTCGAACGCCGCGCCGCCGCATCCAATCAAGAACTCAAGGCTGCGATTGCCCGTCTGGATCAGGCCCGCGCCACCGCCCGCGTGGCCCGGAGCGAATTGCTGCCCGGCCTGAACATCGATCCGACCGCCCGCCGCGAGCGGTTCTCGCCCAACCAGGTGCCAAGCTTCGGCGACATCTCCGCCAACACCTTCCGCGCGCCGCTCGATTTGAGTTACGAAATCGACTTGTGGGGCCGCGTGCGCCGCGGCTTCGAAAGCGCGCGCGCCGACGCCCAGGCTTCACTCGCCGCATTTCACAATGTCCTGCTCACGCTGCAGGCTGACCTGGCTCAAAACTATTTCGCGCTGCGCGCGCTCGACGCTGAGATCGCGGCGGTTACGAGCACGGTGGAGCTGCGCCGCGAACAAGTCCGACTTGTCCGGAGCCGCTTTGAAGGCGGCATTGGAAACGAATTCGAAGTCGCTCGCGCGGAAACCGAGTTGGCCACCGCAGAAGCCGAAACTGCGTCGCTCGCCAAACGCCGCGCTGAGTTGGAAAACGCCCTCGCCATCCTGGTCGGAGAGAATCCGTCGGGCTTCCGTTTGACTTCGATTTCGCACAACTCGTCAGCCGGACGTCACGTTCCCCCTCACCCCGGCCCTCTCCCTCAGGGCCCTCAGGGAGAGGGGGAATCGCAGGACGCGTCGGCATTGGCCACGGACGCTGGCACTGTCCAGCGCGGTGGTGCTGTTCCCCTCTCCTTGGAGAGAGGGCAGGGTGAGGGGAAAAGCGACGTCGATTTGTCAGGAGAATCAGAAACCGAAACGCGGTCCTGGAATCCACGCACACCCGACATTCCCGCCGGCCTGCCTTCCGACTTGCTCGAGCGCCGCCCGGATTGCCGAAGCCGAGCGTCAACTCGCCGCCGCGAACGCTCGCCTCGGCGTGGCCAAAGCTGCCTTCTTTCCCGTGCTGCGCCTCACCGGCTCCGGCGGCTACGTGAGCGGGGACATCGATAACCTGTTTAATTGGGACAGCCGCGTCTGGTCCATCGGGCCGAGCCTTTCGCTGCCCATCTTTGCTGGAGGCCGCAACCGCGCGAAGTACAAACGCTCCCAAGCCGCGTACGAAGAAACGGTCGCCCGCTATCGTCAGCGCATGCTCGTGGCGTTTGGCGACGTCGAAAACAGTCTGGCGGGCATCGCTCACCTTGCGACCCAGGCCGCTGCGCAGGACCGCGCCGTGGCCAACGCGCGCCGGGCTGCGGAACTGGCGGGCGAACGTTACCGGGCCGGGATCGTGAGCTACCTCGAGGTCGTGGATGCCAATCGCGCCACGCTGCAAACCGAGCGGGCCAGCGCTCAACTCACGGGCCAGCGGCTGATCGCGGCGGTGCAATTGATCAAAGCCCTCGGCGGCGGCTGGGAAAGCGCCAGACTGCAAGTCTTATCGTCTCGCGCGCCATCGCCTCAACCGAAACCATGATGATCTGTTTTTGCGTTCAACCCCCAAGCCCATGAAACGATTCAGGAGATTGCATCCTCCAGCCCAGGGTTGCGAGGAACGAGCTACCCTGAGTAGAACGCACGAGGCGGAACCAACCCCAACGGGGTTGCGTCTCTCACGTAGGCCGAAGGCGCAACCCCGTTTGGGGTTGGACCTGTGTTTCCCCCCATCCCCAGGGGTAGCTCGTTCCTCGCAACCCTGGGCTTTGGGGCAGAACCCCGTTGGGATTCCAGACGGGAGAACGGCTTCTAGGGAGCAGAGAGGCTGCCGCACGCCAAGGCGCTGGCGCGTGAGTCGTTGCTCCTTCGGTTCGCGGTCCGCCCTGAATTCGTGGGGTATGATCCCCAACCAATCAAACGCCTATTGACGCCGACGACGGAGTTGCGAGTATTCGGCGCAACACCGCAACCCAGGCAAGGTTTAGCCGCAGAGAACGCAAAGACCACAAAGAATACAATGATCCTGCAGACCGCCGCCAAGGTGCCGAGCGCACGGATAGCCCTTCTCATTTTACCGGAAGCGCCGACATCCTTGTCGGCCAATTCCTGTTATCTTTCAGCAACCCGACACGCCGGCGGGGACGCCGGCGCTCCCAGAGTCGCAGAATGAGAATCGCTGGCGCACGGAAGGTCTCAGTCTCACTTCATTCGCTTTGCGATCTCCTGCGGTTGATGCTTTGCCGTTACGTGTGAAGCCATGAACCGACGAACTTTCCTCCAACTCACCGCCCTCGCCGCCGCCCCATCGATCCTCGGCCCCACGCTCGCCCATTCGGAAGGACGGCCCACCGATTCGGCGAAGCCTCGATTCCGCATCAAGTCCTTCGAGTGGGAAGAAGCCACGACTGCCGACCTGCAACGCGCGATGCAGTCGGGCAAAGAATCTTCCGTTTCTCTGGTCAAAAGTTTTCTTCGGCGCATCGAGGAGATCGATCAACACGGGCCTTCGGTGAACTCGGTGATCGAACTCAATCCCGACGCCCTCGCCATTGCCCGCGCGTTGGACAAGGAACGCAAAGCGAAAGGCGCGCGCGGGCCGCTCCACGGCCTTCCCGTCCTGATCAAAGACAACATCGATACGCACGACCGGATGATGACCACGGCGGGTTCCTTGGCGCTCCTGGGTTCCATCGCGCCGCAGGATTCCTTCGTGGCTCAGAAGCTGCGCGAGGCCGGCACCGTCATTCTGGGAAAGACCAACCTCAGCGAATGGGCTAACTTCCGGGGGAATCGTTCGACGAGCGGCTGGAGCGGACGCGGAGGGCAGACGAAAAATCCCTACGCGCTGGATCGCAATCCATCCGGCTCCAGTTCCGGTTCGGCAGTCGCGGTCTCCGCGAATCTTTGCGCGGCAGCGATTGGCACCGAGACGGACGGTTCCATTGTTTCACCTTCGACCGTGTGCGGAATCGTCGGACTGAAACCGACGGTCGGACTCATCAGCCGTTCCGGCATTATCCCCATCTCGCACACCCAGGACACGGCGGGGCCGATGACTCGGACCGTGCGCGACGCCGCGATTGTCCTGAGCGCGCTGACGGGCGTTGATCCGCGCGATGCCGCGACCGAATCGAGCCAAGGCAAAGCGGCGCGGGATTACACGCAATTCCTCGATCCAAACGGACTGCGCGGCGCGCGGCTTGGCGTGGCGCGGCGCTACTTCCAATCCAGTATTTCGGAAAAAGTTCTCAACGCGGCGTTGGAAGAATTGAAGCGGCTCGGCGCGGTGCTCGTGGACTTCACCGATGAATTGAGCCGGTACGGCGCTGCGGAACGGGAAGTGATGCTCTATGAATTCAAGGCCGGTTTGAACGCCTACTTCGCGTCGCTTGGGCCCAAAGCGCCGGTGCGCACCCTCCAGGACGTGATTGAATTCAACGAACGGAACAAAGACAAGGAGCTGCTTCACTTCGGCCAGGAAACGATGATCCGCGCGCAAGAAAAAGGGCCGTTGACGGAGAAAGCTTACTTTGACGCCCTCGAACAATGCCGCCGCCTCTCTCGCAGGGAAGGGATTGATGCCGTGATGGACAAGCATCATCTGGACGCCATCATCTCGCCTTCGGGTGGGCCGGCCGGGAAGACCGACCATCTGTATGGCGACCGGGGAGTGGGCGGCAGTTCCGGGCCGGCGGCGGTGGCGGGCTATCCGAACATCACGGTTCCAGCCGGACAAGTGATGGGGTTGCCGGTTGGCCTTTCCTTTTTTGGGCGGGCCTACAGCGAACCGGTGTTGCTCAAGCTGGCTTTTGCCTTCGAGCAAGCAACCCAAGCGCGCAGACCGCCGAAGTTTGCTCCGGCCATTGGCTAAGTGGTCCGTTTCGTAAATACGCTCACGTTCGTTGCGCCCAATTTGGCCTGGGGCAAGGCGCGACGAGCGAGCATCCCCCGCCAGTGGGGCTGTGACCGAGGAGCAACGCAGCCCCAGGCAAAATTC